>DAOLDO010000222.1:0-8524 GCA_035327325.1 Chloroflexaceae bacterium
AGTTCATCGTTCAATAAAGAGACCGCCCGCGCGGTGCAACATCTGCCCCCGGTTAGCCGTATCTGTCTCCAGGTACGGCTACGCTGCTGAGGAACGCTATGCGAAGGCACTCCCTGACCCTGCTCATCACGGCGCTGGCCGTGCTCCTCTCGGCCTGCGGCGCCCTGGGCGGCGCGGGCGGCGACGGCCCCCCGGCCAACGCCCTGCGCATCTCGATCGCCTACAGCCCCGAGAAGGAGAAGTGGCTCGCCGAGCAGCTGCCCCGCTTCAACGCTCAGGGCGCCCAGGTGGGCGGCCGCCCGGTCTTCGTCGAGGGGATCAACAAGTCCTCCGGCGCCGCCCGCACCGAGCTCAAGAACGGCACCCTCGACGTGACGGTCTGGACGCCGTCGGCCTCGACCTGGCTCGAGGTGCTCAAGCAGGAGTCGGGCAACCGCGATGTCGCGGTCTCCAACGAGCCCCTGGTGCTCACCCCGGTGGTGATCGGCATGTGGCGCCCCATGGCCGAGGCCATGGGCTGGCCCGGCACGCCGATCGGCTGGTCGGACATGCTGGCTCTGATCGAGGACCCCGAGGGCTGGGGCAAGTTCGGCCACCCCGAGTGGGGCCGCTTCTCGTGGGGCCACACCGACCCTGAGATCAGCACCAGCGCCCTGAGCACCCTGATTGCCGAGTTCTACGCCGCCTCGGGCAAGCAGCGCGGCCTCTCCGTTGCCGATGTGCAGAGCCCCGCCTCCCAGCAGTTCGTGCGCGACCTGGGGCAGGGCATCAAGCACTACGGCTACAACACGCTGATCTTCTCCTCCAACATGAAGAAGTTTGGGATGTCGTACATCAGCGCGTTTCCCATGGAGGAGATCACGCTGATTGACTTCAACAAGTTCGACCCGCCGACGACGCCCCTGGTGGCCGTCTACCCCAAGGAGGGCACCTTCTGGCACGACAACCCCTTCATCGTGCTCAGCAGCGCCACCCCCGAGGAGCGCGAGGCGGCGGGTCTGCTCTACGACTTCCTGCTCGGCGAGGAGGCCCAGCGCTCGGCCATGAGCTACGGCTTCCGCCCTGCCAACGTGAACGTGCCCCTGGCCGACCCGATCTCGACCGCCTACGGGGTTGACCCGACGGGCGTGCAGACCATCCTCGAGGTGCCCTCGGCCGAGGTGATCGTGGCCGCCAAGAACGCCTGGGCCCTCAACCGCAAGCGCGCCGACATCATGCTGGTGGTGGACACCTCGGGCTCGATGGAGGGTGAGAAGCTGGCTCTGGTACAGGCCGGCCTCGACACCTTCCTGCAGCGCATCCTACCCGAGGACCGGGTCGGCCTGATCACCTTCGACTCCGAGGCCCGCGTCGCCGCGCCCATGGAGCCCCTGACCGAGAACCGCATGGCGCTCCAGGGCGAGATCGCCAGCATGCGCGCGCGCGGCAAGACGGCCGTCTTCGACGCTCTCGAGCTGGCCCGCCAGGAGCTAGAGGCCCTGCCGCCCACGGAGGACGACCGGATCAGGGCGATTGTGCTGCTCTCGGACGGCGCCGACAACGCCAGCGCCACCACCCTCGACGCCGTGCGGGTCAACTTCGACGAGTCGGGCATCAGCATCTTCCCCGTGGCCTACGGCGCCGACGCCGACCTGGCCGTCGTCGAGGCCATCGCCGACTTCTCGCGCACCCTGGTGGTCCAGGGCGACACCGGCGACATCGCCCAGATCTTCGAGAACCTCAGCCGGTACTTCTGACGGCTCGGCTGCGCCTCGCCCTGTCCGGAATCATCCCGCGATACGGAGTGAGTGTCACCCCAGCGAGCGAGCGCCAGCGAGCAAGCGTCACCTTACGGTCATCTGAGCAAAGTTTCACCAAACTGAAAGGCTGGCGCCTTGACAGCGGGCCCGGCGACGGCCTACGATCAGAGCAGTGACGAGCCGCCCGCTCTACGTGGTCGCCATGCACCCCGGCCGCCTCCTGCCAGACGAGAGCCTCGCCCGCGAGCTGATGCCGCCCCTGCTGGTGGGGGTTGGCGTGCTGGCCGCCTTCTCCTTCGGCGCGCTGATGCTCGTGCAGTACCGGGCCGACCTGTGGCCCTACGCCCTGGCGGCCGGCCTGCTGGCCGTGGCCTGGGCCTGCGGCGAGCTGTTGCGCCAGCGCCGGCTCAGGGCGGCGGGGGCCGCGGCGAGCTACGCCCTGGCCCTGCTGCCGATCCTGAGCGCGGCCTCGTTCGGCTTCACGGCCAACCCGGCCCTCTTCCTGGCGGCCTTCGGCGTGGCCGCGGCGGGGCTGCTCATGGGCCCGGGCGCGCCGCTGCGCGTGGCGGCCCACGCCCTGCTCCTGCTCGCCGCCCTGCTGGCGGCGCCCGGCGTGGTCGGCCAGGGGCGCCCCGGCGCATGGGCGGCCCTCGGCGTATTCACGGCCATGGCCCTGCTGCTGCTCGGCGTGGCCGCCCTGACCTGGGCGGCGGCCCACCATGTGCGCGGCACGATCGGCTGGGCCCTCGAGACCGCGCGCAAGTCCGAGCGGCGCGAGGCCCTGCTGCGCCAGGCCCAGGCCGACCTCGAGCAGACCCTGCGCGAGCGCGACCAGCTCAACGACCGGCTGATCCGCCAGAGCGCCGAGCTCGCCGCCGCCAGGGCGGCAGCCGAGACGGCCTACCGCTCCAAGGCCAGCTTCATGGCCACCATGAGCCACGAGCTGCGCACGCCGCTCAACATCATCATCGGCTTCAGCTCGGCCATGGTCGAGCACCCCGAGGTCTACGACGACGCGCCCCTGCCCGCCTCGGTGGTGGCCGACCTGAGCGAGATCAGGCGCAGCGGCCAGCACCTGCTCGGCCTGATCAACGACATCCTCGACCTGGCCCGCGTCGAGGCCGGGCGCCTCGAGCTGAACAAGGCCGCCCTGCCCCTCGGCCCCGTGCTCGACGAGATGCTGCGCACCGCCCAGGGCCTGCTCAAGGACCGCCCGGTGCTGCTGCGACGCGAGTATCGCGGCGCACTGCCCACGGTCGTCGCCGACGAGGTGCGGATCCGCCAGGTGCTGCTCAACCTGGTCTCGAACGCCTGCAAGTTCACCAGCGTGGGCGAGGTGGGCCTCGGCGCCCGGGCCGACACCTACGAGGTGGTGATCTGGGTGCGCGACACGGGCATCGGCATCGCCGAGATTGACCAGGGCCGCATCTTCAACCAGTTCGAGCAGGTCGAGAGCGTGGACACGCGCCAGCACACCGGCACCGGCCTCGGCCTCTCGATCTCGCGCTGGCTGGTCGAGCTCCACGGTGGGCGCATGTGGCTCGAGAGCGAGCTGGGCAAGGGCAGCATCTTCTACTTCACCCTGCCCCGCGCCCGCGCCGCCCTCCTGGCCCCGAACGGGGCGCGGGTCCCGGCCCTGGCCCAGGGCGAGTAGGCCCGCCCGCGATCCTGCCGCTCGACGCTCTAGCAGACATGGTGGCCCCGATGGCAAGAGTGCTGCTCGTTGACGATGTCTACACGGCCCGCTCGATGGTCGAGCGGGTGCTGGCACGGGTCGGCGGCTACGAGGTGCAGTCCGTCGGCAGCGGCGAGGAGGCCCTGGCGGTGGCCGTGGCCGCGCCGCCCGACGTGATCGTGCTCGACATCAGCATGGCCGGCATGGACGGCCCGACCACCCTGCGGGCCCTGCGCTCGCGCGGCGTGACCTGCTCCGTGGTGGCCTATACCGCCCGCAATGAGCGCACGCCCGGCGAGTTCGTGGCCCAGGGCTTCGACGCCTTTGTCTCGAAGAACGGCAACCTCAGCGACCTGCTCGCCACCGTGCGCGAGCTGGTGGGCAAGTGAGGGGGCCTACTTCGTGACCACGAAGACCACCTCGTTGGCGAACTCGAGGGTGGTGTAGCGCCAGCCCTCGCCCTCGGCGATCTCCCGCATCTGCCCGGCGTAGGTGGCGGCCATGCCCACGTTGCGTCCGCCCAGGCTGCGCGTCGGGAACGAGACCACCAGATGCGGGGCGGCCAGGCCGCGCAGCAGGTCGCGCCCGGCGCCGCGGCGCGTGTGCTCGAGCACCGGCAGCGTCTTCAGCACCAGGGCCGCGTCGGCGGGCCAGGGCGGCGGGGCGGCGGCAAGGTCCCACACGGCAGCCTCGCCCGCCAGGCCGAGGGCGGGCAGCGCCGCGCCCACAAAGGCGCACATGTCGGCGTAGAGGTCGCAGGCCAGGTAGCGCGCCCCGGGCTCCAGGGCCATCCAGGGGACGGCCAGGGGGTTGAGGCCGCAGGCGGCGTCGAGCAGGGTGCCCACCGGCGGCAGGGCGGCGAAGACGTCGCGGTAGAAGGTGCCGCGCTGCGGCAGCCGCCGGGGGGTCGAGGCGTGGCCCGCCATGATTGACCGGCAGGTCGCCCGCAGGGCCGCCTCGTCGCCGGCCGCGGCGCGCAGCTCGGCCAGCCAGGCGTCGTAGCGGGGGGACCGGTCGAGGAAGGCGCCGGCCACCTGGTGCAGGCGCGCCTTGGTCTCCTTCACGGCGTCCTTGAACGAGCGCCGGGCGGCCAGCTCGCGGGCGCCGACGGCGCGCACCAGCTCGGGGCTGATCGCGCGGTACTTGGGGCTCCGCAGCACGTCGGCGACGAGGCGGTCGAGGGGGTCAGAAGGGGTCATTGGTACGCCCCCTGCAGATCGCGGCGGGCACGGGCTGCGAGTGTTTTACCACGAAGTGCACGAAGGTCGCGAAGGGATGCATTTCGGCTGTGCCGCGCGAGCTCCCGCGAGCTGTACGAGCGGCACAGGAGCCCTTGAAGCAGCACAGCTTCTCGCATCCCTTCGTGTTCTTCGTGGCCTTCGTGGTAAGAATCGGGTTCCTACGAGTTGCTGCCAAGTACTCAGTTGAGCCGCACCACGCGACCGGCGGCGGCGCGGGCCAGCCGGTCGCCGATGGCCCGGGCCAGGCCGGCCTCGCCGAGGTCGCGGGCGAGGATCAGGTCGGGCCGGCGCGCATCGAGAGCGCGCAGGGCCCCGTAGAGGCGCCGCGCCACGGCCTCCGGGTCGCCCGCCGGGCCGAGGGGCGCGCACTCGGCGCCGAGGTCGGCCAGGGCCGCGGCGTCCTCGTCGGGCACGAGTAGGCCGACCCGCCTGCCAGCGGCCTGCTCGGCGGCGGCCCGCTCGCGCAGCCAGGCCAGGGCCGCGCCGGCCTCGCCCGCCACCAGCAGCATGGGGCTGCGCGGCGCGTAGTGGCGCTCGAGCAGGCCCGGCGAGGCCATGCCCTCGCCCTCGCCCGCCGACCGCCCGCCCACGGCCACCTCGCCCAGCAGCTCGCGCAGCCGCTCAAGGCTGACCCCGCCGGGGCGCAGCAGCGTGGGCGTCGGCGCCGTCAGGTCGAGCACGGTCGACTCGACCCCGATCGGCGTGGGGCCGCCGTCGAGCACGGCGTCAATGCGCCCGTCGAGGTCGGCCAGCACGTGGGCCGCCGTGGTCGGGCTGGTGTGCCCGAAGCTGTTGGCGCTCGGCGCGGCCACCGGCGTGCCCGCCGCCGCGAGCAGGGCCCGCGCCACAGGGTGGGCCGGCACGCGCACCGCCACCGTCTCGCGGCCTGCCGTGACGGCGTGCGGCACCGCCGCGCCGCGGGGCAGCACCAGGGTCAGGGGCCCCGGCCAGCAGGCCGCGGCGAGCCGCAGGGCCGCCGGGGGCGCCTGCGCGGCGACCAGGGGCAGCTCGGCGGCGTCGGCCAGGTGGACGATCAGCGGGTCCTCGGCGGGGCGCCCCTTGGCCGCGAAGATGCCGGCCACGGCCTCGGGGCTCAGGGCGTCGCCGCCGAGGCCGTACACCGTCTCGGTCGGGAAGGCGACCAGGCGGCCCGCCCGCAGCAGGGCCGCCGCCGCGGCGATGCCGGCGGTGTCGGCCGTGAGGATCTTGGTCTTGCCCATGGGGCTATTATACCGTCGCCGCGGGGGCAGGGCGCACAGGGCGGCCGGCGGCCCCTGTGCTATACTACCCCGGGCCACAGCCATTGCCAGGAAGCGTATGCACGAGACCCTCGCCGCGCCGTCGCCCTTAGACCTCGCGCCGATCCGCGAACTCTACCCGTTCCACCCGGCGCGCCTCGCCGTGACCGGCGGCGCCCTCAGCTACGTGGACGAGGGCGCCGGCCCGCCCGTGGTCATGCTCCACGGCAACCCCACCTGGTCGTTCTACTACCGGCGCCTGATCGCCGCCCTCAGGGCCGACCGCCGCGTGATCGCGCCCGACCACCTCGGCTGCGGCCTCTCCGACAAGCCCCAGGCCCACCCCTACACCCTCGGCGGCCACATCGCCAACCTCGGCGCCCTGCTCGACTACCTTGGCCTCGCCACGGTTGACCTGGTGGTCCACGACTGGGGCGGGGCGATCGGCATGGGCTGGGCCACCGCCAACCCCGGCCGGGTCAGGCGCCTGGTCGTGCTCAACACTGCCGCCTTCCTCTCGCCCCGCCTGCCCTGGCGCATCGCCGTCTGCCGCTACCCCGTCTTCGGCGACCTGGCCGTGCGCGGGCTCAACGGCTTCGCCCTCGGCGGCACGCTCATGGCCGTCGAGCGCCCCATGGCCCCCGAGGTGCGGCGCGGCTACCTGCTGCCCTACGGCTCCTGGGCCGACCGCGTCGCCATCCAGTCCTTCGTGCGCGATATCCCGATGTCCCCCCGCCACCCCACCTGGGCCGTGGTTGACGGGATTGACCGCGAGCTGACCGCCCTGCGCGAGAAGCCCATGCTCATCCTCTGGGGCGGCAGGGACTGGTGCTTCAGCGACCACTTCCTCGCCGGCTGGCTCGCGCGCTTCCCCGACGCCGAGGCCGTGCGCTTCGACCACGCCGGCCACTACGTGCTCGAGGACGCCCATGAGGCGATCATCCCCCGCGTCGCCCGCTTTCTCGCCGAGTAGTGCGGAGGGGCTGTATGGTTTCACCACGAAGGCCACGAAGCGCACGAAGAGATGAGAGATGCTCTGCCGCTGTGCGTTCGTCCGAGCCGCTCGAGTGGCTGGTGCGACCTCGTTCAGCACAGTCGTGCCCGCCCCTTCGTGTTCTTCGTGCGCTTCGTGGTATAAACAGCAGTCGTCCGTGGTTGCCAATCTACACTCGGAGGTGCCCGTGACCAGCACGCTCACGCCGCCCATCGCCGAGCGGCGGCCTCACACGATCAGCCTGCACGGCGAGACGATCGAGGACGAGTACGCCTGGCTCCAGCGCCGCGACGACCCCGCCGTGCGCGCCTACCTCGAGGCCGAGAACGCCTACGCCGAGGCGGTCATGGCCGACACCGCCGAGCTCAGGGGGCGGCTCTACGCCGAGCTGCGCGGCCGGATCAAGGAGCAGGACCTTTCCGTCCCCGTGCGCGACGGCCCCTTCCTCTACTACACGCGCACGGAGGAGGGCGCCCAGTACCCGCTCGTCTGCCGGCGCCCCGCCCCCGACGGCCCCGAGGAGCTGCTGCTCGACGTGAACCGGCTCGCCGAGGGCAAGAGCTACTGCCGCCTCGGCCCCCTCGAGGTCAGCCCCGACCACACCATGCTGGCCTACGGCCTCGACACCACGGGCGGCGTGGTCTTCGACCTCTTTGTGAAGGACCTGCGCAGCGGCGAGCTGCTGCCCGATACGGTCAAGGGGATCGGCGACGTGGAGTGGGAGCAGACCGGGCGGGCCCTCTACTACACGGTCTTCGACCACGCCCGCCGGCCCCACCGGCTCTACCGGCACGAGCTTGGGACCGACCCGGCCGCCGCCCGACTGCTCTACGAGGAGGCCGACGAGCGCTACTTCGTCTACGTGCGCACCACCCGCTCGCGGGCCTTCCTGCTGATGACCCTGGGCAGCCACGACGGCACCGAGGTCCACTACAAGCCCGCCGGCGACCCGGAGGCCCCCTTCACCATGCTCGACGCGCGCCGCTACAGGGTGCAGTACCATGTCGAGCACCAGGGCGAGCGCTTCCTGATCGTGACCAACGACGGCGCCGAGAACTTCCGGCTGCTCGAGGCGCCCGTCGCCGACCCCACACGGCGGCGCGAGCTGATCCCCCACCGGCCCGACGTGCTGCTCGACGGCGTGGACGCCTTCGCCGACTACCTGGTGGTCTACGAGCGCCGCGGCGGCGTCCAGCAGATCCGGGTCAGCGCGCCCGACGGGGGCGACCCGCGCTACGTGAGCTTCCCCGAGCCCACCTACGAGATCGAGCCCGAGGACAACGAGGAGTACAACACCACGATCCTGCGCTTCGCCTACAGCTCGCTGGTCACGCCGCGCTCGATCGTGGACTACGACATGGCGACGAGTACGTGGGAGCTGCGCAAGCAGGAGGAGATCCCGAGTGGCTACGACCCCGCCAGCTACGTGGCCGAGCGGCTCGAGGCCGTGGCCCCCGACGGGGCCAGGGTGCCGATCTCGCTGGTGCGCCGCGCCGACACCCCCCGTGACGGCTCGGCGCCCTGCCTGCTGACCGGCTACGGCGCCTACGGCTACAGCTTCGACCCCGGCTTCAACGCCAACGTGCTCAGCCTGCTCGACCGCGGCTTCGTCTACGCGATCGGCCACATCAGGGGCG
>DAOLDO010000223.1:0-8494 GCA_035327325.1 Chloroflexaceae bacterium
GGTGGCGATCGTCCAGGGATCCACGCCGTGCCCGGGGGAGCGCTGTGTCGACGAACGGGTGCGCACCTGGCAGCGGCACATGGAGTTGACCAGGTCGATCTCCGCAGGCTCGGTCGACCTGGTCGTGTGGGCGGAAGGCTCCAGCGGCGGCCTCGCCGCCGACCCGGTCCTGATTCCGGAGGTCGGTGCCGCCATGGGAGCGGAGGCGGAGCGGATCGGTGCCGTGCTGGTGGCCGGCGGCGACCGCCTCGAAGTCGTCATCGGAGCCGAAGAGGTGGAGCGAGGCAAGGCGCTGGCTGGTGAGGAAGATATCGTCCACAAGCTGGAGGCGGCCGTCGGCCATGATCAGGTGCTGCCAGGGGCTGCCGGGGTAGGCGGCACGCCAGGGAGCGGTGGCGAAGACGGGGAGGATGACCTCGTCGCAGGGGATGATCGCGGCCTGGGAGCGGCGGACGCGCTCGACCACGGCCTCGAGGAGGGCGGCGTCCTGGTCGGCGACGGCGGCGGCGCGGAAGCTCTCGCGGGGCTCGCGCTCGATGCGCATGGCGAGGGGCTCGGCGCTGGCCACGGTGACGGCGATGCTGTCGCCGGGCTGGAAGCCGGTGCGGGCGTACCAGGCGGCGAGGTCGAAGGCGGGGAGGGCGGCGTCGCGTGGGGCCTCGGCCTCGTGCTCGACCAGGGCCATGGGGGCGCCGGCATCGTCGCGAACGGCGCAGGCGTAGCTGCGCAGGCCGGCGAAGGGCTGGAGGTGGACGAGGGGGAGCAGGCCGGCCTCGACGTCGCGGGGGCGGGGCAGGCAGCGGAAGCGCAGGCCCTGGAGGGCGACGCGGAGTGGCATGAGCTGGGCGCGGCTGATGCGCAGCCAGCCGAGGGTCAGCCCGTCCCAGCGGAGGCGCTCGCGGATCGTGGCGTAGGGGTTCTTGGCGCTGCTGGGGCGCTGCTCCAGCACGCGCTCGAGCACGCGGCGCTCCTCGACGGGGCCGTCGTACTCGCCGGCGAGGGCGCGCAGGATGCTGGCGATTGTGGGCTCGTGGTGGGACATAACCCCAACTCCATCCGTAACCTAGTTCAGGACAGCGACACAGGCCGCGCGGCGCCGGGGGGGCCCCAGCCGGCGAAGCGGTCGGGGTGGACGAGACCGGCGAGGAGCTCGAGGCTGTCCACGATGCGCGGGCCGGGCCGGCTGAAGTAGCTGTTGCCGTCAACGGCGTAGACGCGCCCGGCGCGCACGGCGGGGAGGGCGGCCCAGCCGGGGCGGAAGGGCAGAATGGCCCGGGCCTCGCCGATGGCCCGCTCGAGGTCGAAGCCGCAGGGGGTGAGCACGATCACCTCGGGGGCGAAGGCGATCACCTCGCCCCACTGGAGGCGGCGCGAGGGCTCGCCGGGGCTGCCGAGGCCGGGGCGCCCGCCGGCGATGGCGACGAGCTCGGGCAGCCAGTGGCCGGGGCCGAAGGGCGGGTCGAACCACTCGAGGCAGGCGACGCGGGGCCGGGCGGGCAGGGCGGCGGCGGCCTCGCGCACGCGCTCGACGCGGGCCCGCAGCCCGGCGACGAGGGCGAGGGCGCGCTCGCGGCACCCGGTCGCCGCGCCGACGGCCACGATGCTGCCGAGGATGCCGTCGAGGGTGGTGGGCTCGAGGGAGAGGACGCGGGGCTGGCCGCCGGCCTCGGCCACGGCCAGCTCGACCAGGCCGAACGAGACGGCGCAGACGTCGCAGAGGGCCTGGGTAAGGATGAGGTCGGGGCGGAGCTCGGCGAGGAGGGCGGCGTCGAGGTGGTAGAGCGAGAGGTCGTCGCGGAGCTGGCCGCGCACGGCGGCGTCAATTTCGGCCGAGCTGGCCTCGGCGTGGTCGAGGGCGCTGCTGGTGATCACGGGGCGGCCGCGGGCCTCGGGGGGGTAGTCGCACTCGTGGGTGACCGCCACCACGGCGTCGCCCAGCCCAAGGGCGAAGGCGATCTCGGTTGTGCTGGGAAGGAGCGAGACAATGCGCATCCAAGCAACTCCTGGCGGCGGCCGTCAACGGGTACAGGGTAGCATCACGCGGGGGGGGTGTCAAGGCGCGCCGAAGCGCGGGGCGCGGTCGCGCCCGAGGCCCACGATCCCCACCCCGCGCGACGAGCGCCGCCGGTGGCCCAGGCCGTCGCGCTACTCGATCGCGACCACCTTGAGGAAGTTGGTCGGCCCGTAGGAATAGACCGGGTGGCCGCCGGTGAGGACGAGGTTGTCGCCGCGCTGGCAGACGCCGCGGTCGCGCAGCAGGTACTTGACCTGCTTCTCGAGCTCGTCGAGCCGATCCTCGATCTGGACGACCATTGGGCTGACGCCCCAGTAGAGGGCGGCGCGGCGGGCGGTCTCCTCCGAGGGGCAGAGGGCGATGATCGGCACGTTGGGCCTGTAATGCGAGACCAAGCGAGCGCTCGAGCCGCTCTGGGTGAGCACGGCGATGGCGCGCACCGACTGGGCGCGGGCGATGGTGCAGGCGGCGTCGGCGATGGCCCGCGGAGTGGACTGGACCTCGGGGATGGACCAGCGCGGGCTGGCCACGTCGTTGCCGAAGTGGGTCTCGATGCCCTCGATCGCGTCGGCGATCAGGGCCATCATCTGGACGGCCTCGATCGGGTAGGCGCCGGCCGCGGTCTCGCCGCTGAGCATGACCGCGTCTGAGCCGTCAATGATCGCATTGGCGACATCGCTGGCCTCGGCGCGGGTGGGGCGGGGGTTCTGGATCATCGACTCGAGCATCTGGGTGGCGGTGATCACGGGGATCAGGGCCTTGTTGGCGGCGGCGATGATCTGCTTCTGGACCAGGGGCACGCGCTCGGGGGGCATCTCGACGCCGAGGTCGCCGCGGGCCACCATCACGCCATCGGCCGTCGCCAGAATCTCGGGCAGGACCTCGAGGGCCTCGGGCCGCTCGATCTTGGCGATCACGGGGGTGGTCTTGCCGGCCTGCTTGATCACCTCCTTGACCGACACGATGTCGCTGGCCTTGCGCACGAAGGAGAGGGCGACGTAGTCCACCCCCTGCTCGAGGCCGAAGCGCAGGTCCTCGAGGTCCTTCTCGGTGGCGGCTGGGGCACTGACGCGCACGCCGGGCAGGTTGATGCCCTGGTGCTCCTTGAGCGTGCCGCCGTGGACCACCTCGGTGACGACCTCGGTGTCGCTGTGGGAGGTGACGACCAGCTCGATCAGGCCGTCGGAGAGCAGGATGCGGTCGCGGGGGCGCACGTCCTTTGGAAGCGAGGCGTAGGTGGTGCTGACCCGGTCGGCGCTGCCGATCACCTTCTCGATGGTGATGCGGAAGGCGGCCCCGGCGACCAGCTCGACCGGCCTGCCGCCCTCCAGGGAGCCGGTGCGGATCTTGGGGCCCTGGAGGTCCTGGAGCAGGGCGATCGGCTTGCCGATCTCGGCGGCGGCGCGCCTGATCATGGCGATGCGGGCGGAGTGGTCGGCGTGGCTGCCGTGGGAGAAGTTCAGGCGGGCGACGTTCATGCCGGCCCGGATCAGGCCCGCGATCCGCTCGGGCGTGTTGCTGGCCGGCCCCAACGTGGCGACGATCTTCGTCCGACGCATCGGCTCCTCTCCTCTTGTGGCGCGGGAGACGCCCCGGCGGGGCGTCTCTACCCGAGGCTGGCGCCCCGGCGGGACACGGTCAGGGGGTGACGGTGACCAGGGGCGCGATCTGGGCGTAGAGCTTCTCGCCGACGCCCGTGACCTGGCGTAGGTCCTCGACCGCGATGTAGGGGCCGACCTCGGCGCGGCGGGCGACGGCGCGGGCGGCGATGACCTTGCCCACCCCGGGCAGTTCCTCGAGGTCGGCCTCGGCGGCGACGTTGAGGTCGAGCAGCCCCTGGGCGGCGCCGGCGGGCGCGAGGGCCGCGGGCAGGCCGGCGGGCGGCGGGGGCGCGGCGAGGTCGGCGATGGTGGGGATGTGGACGTGGGCGGCGTCGCCCAGAGGCTCGGCCAGGTTGACCTGCTCGGCGGCGGCGTCGGGGGCGAGGCCCCCGGCGGCTGCCACGACGTCCTTCACGCGGGCGCCTGGGGCCAGCCGGTAGACGTCGGGGCGCGGCACGGCGCCGGTGATGTAGACGACCAGCTCGGCGGGCGGGGCGCTCGGCGCCTCCAGGGGCGGCGCCATGGGGGCCACGTCGAGGGGGGCCAGATCGAAGGCGGTGGCCGGGGCCGGCTCGGTCGCGCGGCCCGCCCAGAGGCCCCCCAGCAGGACGGCGGCCCCGACGAGAAAACAGGCGGCGGCGGCGGCGAGTCGCGGGCGCCGCAGGGCCTCCCCGAGTACCATGGTTGCCTCCTCACGATCCAGACGGTCAGCTTATGGCATGTACCGTCCGGGAGGCCGACAGGGTGCGGTCGGGCCAGGCTGGTCGTCTGGCTGAGGCGAGACGGAGCGCGGGACGTGGCTGGCGTAGGGCCATTATAGCACCTGGCGCGCCTGATGGTTGCGGTGGGAACCTTACAGGGGGGCGCGGCGAGCGGCGCCGGATCGGGTACACTTGGCGCGAGACTCGCCCGACCGAGGAGGCCGGCATGCTCATCTGCGAGGATCAGCGAAGCGGCAACGGCTGCGGCGCCGAGAACCCGGACGGCGCCGCGGTATGCGGGCGCTGCGGCAGCTCGCTGCGCTTCGCCGTGCGCCTGCACGACCCGGGGAGCAAAGTGGGGCCGTACACGGTCGTCCGCGTGATCGGCCACGGCACCTTCGGGGCGGTCTACGAGGCCAGGGGCGCGGCGGATCCGGAACCGCGCCTGGCCCTGAAGGAGACCTTCGAGGCGCCGACGGCGCGGGCCTTCCAGCGCGAGTTCGAGGCCCTCTCGCGGCTGCGCCACCCGAACCTGCCGATCTACCACGCCATGTTCGAGGCCGACGGCTCGGGCTACCTGGTGATGGAGTTCATCCCCGGCGAGAGCCTGGACGAGCTGCTGACGCGCAAGCGCTACCCGCTCTCCGAGCAGCTGATCGTAGCCTACGGGGCCCAACTCTGCGACCTCTTGAGCTACCTGCACGGCCAGCACCCGCCGATCATCCACCGCGACATCAAGCCGGCCAACATCAGGGTCACGCCGGACGGCGTGGTCAAGCTGGTGGACTTCGGCATCTTCAAGCGGGGCCTCCAGCGCACGCGCCAGTCGGTGCACGGCCTGGGCACACTGGAGTACATGCCGCTCGAGCAGTTCGACTGGGCGGGCGGGACGGACCAGCGCAGCGACATCTACGCCCTGGGCGCCACCCTGTACCACCTGCTGACCCGGCGCTACCCCGAGAGCGCGCCAAAGCGCACGGCCAGGGCGCGCGACCCGCTGCGTCCCCCGCACAAAATGGACAGGCGGATCTCGCGCCACGTCTCCGAGGCGGTGATGCGGGCCATGGCCCGCCTTCCCCAGGACCGCTACCCGAACACCGAGGCGTTCAAGCGCGACCTGCTGGGCAGCGCGCAGCGCTACATCGCGGGCGCCACGATCGGGCGGACCCTGCGGGGGCACGGGAGCTTCGTGCACGCCGTGGCCTGGGGCCCCACGGGGCGCCTGCTGGTGAGCGGCGGCGCCGACCGGACGCTGCGGATCTGGCGGGCCGACGACGGGGCGCCGCTGGCATGCCTGGAGGGCCACGGCGACCGCGTGCTGTGCGCCGCCTGGAGCCCCGACGGCCACCTGATAGCGAGCGGCGGTGCCGACCGCAGCGTGCGCCTCTGGCGCGCCGAGGACGGACAGCTGCTGCGCACACTCCCTGGTCACGGCGACCAGGTGACCGGCGTGGCCTGGAGCATGGACGGCGATGTGCTGGCGTCGGTCGGGGCCGACGGCGCGCTCCGCCTGTGGGGGCTGGACGACGGGGGGCCGCCGCGCGAGCTGGTGCCGGACGAGCGCACCAGGGGTTACGGCGCGGCCTGGCGGCCGGACGACCAGATCATCGCCGCGGGCTACGCCGACGGGCTGGTGCGGCTGTGGCAGGTGGGCGAGCCGCTGCGGGTACACACGCTGCCCGGGCACAGCAGCTATGTCTACAGCGTGGCCTGGAGCCCGGACGGGCAGGTCCTGGCCAGCGCCGGGGCCGACAGGACGGTGCGCCTGTGGCGGCTGGCCCAGGGCGGGCTGGTCAACGAGCTGCAGCAGTACAAGAACTGGGCCGCGCAGCTGGCCTGGAGCCCGATCAGCAGGGTGGCGGGCTTCGGCGAGGCGCGGCGGGCCGGCGAGATGTGGCTGTGGCGGGTGGGCGACGGCAGCCTGGCCACGACGCTCCAGGGGCACCAGAACTACGTCTACAGCGTAGCCTGGAGCCCGGACGGCCAGGCCCTGGCCAGCGGCGCCGCCGACTCGACCGTGCGCCTATGGCGGGAGGACGGCGCGCCGATCTGCACCTTGACCGGGCACACGGACTGGGTGAGCTGCGTGGCCTGGAGCCCCGACGGCACGCTGCTGGCCAGCGCGAGCCTGGACGGCACGGTGCAGCTCTGGGGGCTGGAGTGAGCGTGGGCCCATATTGATGCGCGGCAGGGAATAGATACCCTGGCATGCATATTGCGATGGCATAGATGACCGCATTGTGATGTACATCACGGAGCCCTTGTGATATACTTCACGCGGTCACGGCTTTGACCACCCTGATTCGGCCAGCAAAGGAGCGGCTCGGGGGGACGTCGCGCGTCCGCCTGAGGGTTGACAAAGGGTGTGCAAAAGCCTATAGTCTGAGCTGTGGACTGTTCAACTTTTGCAAGGTTGCGGGCCGAACCGTCGCCTTGGCAGCCCACGCGAACTGGAAGGTAACACCACCGGTATGAACCTGCTCGGCTTCCCGCTCCTCTCGCTCGTGCTCTGGACGCCCGCCCTCGGCGCGCTGCTGCTGCTGGCCGTGCCCGCGGGGCGGCTCGTTCTGGCCCGCCGGGTCGCCCTCGCCGCCAGCGGCGTGACGCTTGCCCTGGCCGTGGCCGCGGCCCTCCACGTGATCACCGGACCCTACGGCCCCCTCGGCCCGAACGGCGCGGTGGACGCGCCGCCCATGCAGCTGGTGGACCGGCTGGCCTGGCTGCCGAGCTGGGGCGCCTCGTACGTGGTCGGCCTGGACGGGCTCAACCTCTGGATGATGCTGCTGACGGCGTTCCTGACGCCCTTCGCCATCGCCACGACGTGGAGCCGCCACGGGCGGACGTCGCGGGCGATGCTGGCCCTGCTCCTGGTGGCCGAGACGGCCTTCCTCGGCACCTTCCTGGTGCAGGATATGCTGCTGTTCTACATCTTCTTCGAGGCGGCCCTCATCCCGATGGTCTTCCTGGTGGGGATGTGGGGCGGCCACGGGCGCGCGCAGGCCGCGATGCGGCTGTTCCTCTACACCTTCACGGGCTCGGTGCTGATGCTTGTGGGCATCATCGCGCTGTACGTGCTGCACCGCGACGCGATGGCGGCCCTGACCCCGGCCTACCCCGGCACCTTCGACCTGGGGCAGATCGTGGCCGATATGCGCAGCGGAGCCTTCCAGCTGACGCCCGTCGCCGAGCGGCTACTCTTCGGCGCCTTCTTCGCCGCCTTCGCCGTGAAGCTGGCCCTCTGGCCGCTGCACACCTGGGTGCCCGACGCCTACGGCGCGGCGCCGACGCCCGTGGCGATCATGCTGGCCGCGGTGATGGCGAAGTTCGGCACCTACGGCCTGATCCGCTTCAACCTGACCCTGTTCCCGAGCGCGGCTGAGTGGGCCGCGCCGGCGGTGGCCGCCCTGGCGGTGGTCGGGATCATCTACGCGGCCACCGTGGCCTTCGCCCAGAGCGACCTGCAGCGTGTGGTGGCCTACGCCTCGATCAGCCACATGAACTTCATCGTGCTCGGCATCTTCGCGCTGAACGCCGTGGGCCTGAGCGGCGCGGTCTTCCAGATGGTCAGCCACGGGGTGACCACGGCGCTGCTGCTTGTGGCGGTGGCGGTGCTCTACGAGCGGCGCGAGCAGCGCGAGCTGAGCTCGTTCGGCGGCCTGTGGAAGGTGATGCCGCGCTACGGCGGCCTGACCATGCTGGCGCTGCTGGCGGCCGCGGGCCTGCCCGGCCTGATGGGCTTCATCGGCGAGTTCACGATCATGCAGGGCGTGTTCACCTCGCCGGCCCTGGGCTGGCCGTACGCGGCGGGCGCGGCCCTGGGCGTGGTGCTGGCGGCGGTCTACGCGCTGCGCTGGTTCCGCGTGGCCTTCATGGGCGAGGTCGAGAACTCGGCCAACCTGGCCCTGCCCGACCTCAGCCGCCGCGAGGGCCTGCTGATGGGCGCCCTGGCCACGGTGGTGATCGCCGGCGGGCTCTTCCCCAACCTGCTGCTCGGCACGGTGCGCGGCTCGGTCGCCGGCGTGGCGGCCTACCTCGAGCCCGTCCTGGCTGCTGTGGCCCGCCTCGGCCTGTAGGCCCGACGAGAGAGAAGCCAGAGCGCCCCTTCGCCCGCGCGGGCGAGGGGGCGCTTTGCGTCACTTCAGCTCGGGCCCTTCTCCTAGCGCCGGTCGCCGAGGATG
>DAOLDO010000224.1:0-8492 GCA_035327325.1 Chloroflexaceae bacterium
GGCAAAGGAAGGTCAGGGCCGCGAGCGGCGGGGGCCGCCAGTCGAGGAGAGAGGGGAGCGCGGCGCCCGCCGAGCGCGCCATGCCGGCGGGGCGGCCCGCGTCCGCCCACGGCCCGCCAAACGCGCCCCGCGCCCGCTCGTCGCTCAGCGGTCCGCCGCCCGATTGTAGGTTGCGCGACATCGCCCGCATTATCCCACAGAAACGGGAACTCGCCGTAATACGGCGGCGTTATCCTCTTGACAGGCGGTTCTCAGATTCTCACCCAGGAGCGAAACCCATGCGACGCGGCAGACTCCTCTCCACCCTCGCGGCGGCCCTCGCGGCGGCCCTCATCCTCACGGCGTGCGGCGGCGCGACCGCCGGCATGCCCGCGGCCCAGGCCCCCATGGCCGCGGCCACGGCGGCCCCGGCGGCCGAGGCGCCCGCGGGCGGCGCGGCCTTCGACGGCGACGAGGCCCTCGAGGAGCGGGGCAACTATCAGAACACCGGCACGGCCGCCGACCCGCAGGCCCAGCAGCCCGCCGGGCAGCGCCTGGTGATCAAGAACGCCTCGATCTCGCTCGAGGTCGAGAGCGTGGCGGCGGCCGAGGCCCAGATCCGCGCCCGCGCCGAGCAGCTCGGCGGCTACGTGGTCAGCGTGCAGACCAGGGGCAGCGACGAGTACATGTCCTCGGTGGTCACCTTCCGCGTGCCCGCCCAGCGCTTCGAGGACGCCCTGAGCGGCGTGGAGGGCCTGGCCAGGAAGGTGCTCGGGCGCACGGTGGGCGGCGAGGACGTGACCGAGGAGTTCGTGGACCTCGAGTCGCGGCTGCGCAACCTCGAGGCCACCCGCGACCGGCTGCTCGACCTGCTCGACCAGGCGGTCAGGGTCGAGGACGCCCTGCAGGTCAACCAGGCCCTGACCGAGGTGCAGGGCGAGATCGAGCACATCCAGGGCCGCATGAAGTTCCTGACCCAGAGCGCCGCCTTCTCGACGATCACGGCCGACCTGCAGCCGGTGCCCCCGCCCCCGACGATCTACACGGAGGACGCCTGGCAGCCCCTGCGCGTGGCCCAGGAGGCCCTGGCGGGCCTGGTCGAGTTCGGCCAGGGCCTGGCCAGCCTGGCGATTGTGCTTGTGGTCTGGTCGCCCGTCTGGGTGCCCCTGCTGCTCCTGGCCCGCTGGGTCGCCCGGCGCCTCGACGCCGTCCGCGGGCCCCGCGTGCCCCCGGCCCCGCCCGCGGGCCCCATCCCGCCCCAGGCGTAAACCCGCGGCACAGCGACGAGCGACGAAGGACGGGCCGCCCCGTCCTTCGTCGTCGCTCCTGGTCAGGGCGCGCCGGCCTCGGGGGGCGGCGCCGCCTTCAGCTCGCCGAGGCGGCTCTGGAGGAGGTGGAACTGGCGCAGCAGGCTGAGCGACTCGTCGAGGGTGCGCTCGCGCTCCCCCTTGCGGTAGGCCGAGATGTGCTGGTTGAGCGTGGCGGCCACGTCGCGGGGCCGCGGTACCCGCGCGAAGGTGAAGGCCCCGCCCTTGCCCGCCGTCTGCACGACCACGTCGCCGTAGCCGATCATGTTGCTCAGGAAGGACGTGCGGTAGTTGACGGTCTGGATGGTGCCGAGGCCGGCCGAGCGGCGGCCCTCGGGGCCGAGGGGCCGCTTGTCAATGTCAATGATCGTCGAGCCGGTGACGATGTAGCGGTCGTTGCGGTAGTCCTCGACCATGTAGGCCGACCAGAGGGCGCAGATCACCAGGGCGACCAGGCCGAGCAGAACGAGGGGCCCGGCCCCCAGCAGGCCGCCAGCGGCGGCGAAGCCGAGCAGCGCGGCCACGGCGGCGAAGCCGAGCAGGGGCCAGATCAGGGCCAGGGCCAGGAAGATCCAGTGGGGGTACCAGGTGACCATGCCCTGGGCCACGTCAACCTTGGGGTTGTCGTCCAGCACCCAGCGGGCGAAGAAGGGCGTCCTGATGATCGGGTACGGGTAGCTGTAGGGCCGCTTCGCGGCCGGGTCCTCGTAGACCCGGCTGTCGATCAGCTGGGCGAAGTTGCGGCCGGCCTGCCGCTTGAGCAGGCCGCCCCTGGCGCCGAAGATGCGTCGCTGCATCTCCTTGGCGTGGTTGGCCCCCCGAAAGGTGATCGGCCTGCCGGCGTTGGCCGCCTGCACCGTGATGTTGCCGTAGTCGAGCCAGTGCTGCAGGTAGGTCTCGGTGCGCGAGAGCACATTCTGGATGTCCTCGAGCATCACCTCCTGCTGCACCTGCTTCTCGACCAGGCCCGGGATCAGCACGGCGCCGTTGTAGTAGATCACGCGCTGGTTGGTCAGGAACAGCTTGTCGTGCAGCAGGTCTACCAGCAGGTAGACCACGACGATCGCGGCCACGGCGGCGACCAGGAGCAGCAGCAGGCTGACGGGCCTGAGCAGGTTGACGGCGCCGGCGCCGGGCACGAACAGCTCGCCGCCCGCGACGCGGAAGGCCAGCACGACCACCACCAGCAGGCCCATGGCCAGGAGCCCCCAGCGGCGCCCCTGGTAGCCGCCGCGCTCGGCCACGCCCATCAGCACCCAGATCGCCCCGATAAAGGCCACCAGCCCGACATAGAGCCAGCTGAGCAGGTCGAGCCGCAGCCGCGGCGCGCGGTACTCGACGGTGAAGCCGCCGCCCGCCGCGCTGTAGATGGCCAGGCCGAGGAAGACCAGCAGGATGCCCACCGGGATGACCAGGGTGGTCACGCCCGTCAGCCAGTGATGGTCAATCTCGAAGAGGATCTCCTCGTCGTCGAGCAGGGTGGGCCGCGCCCGGCGCGCGCGCTGCAACAGCATGGTCGTCTCCTGGCCGCTGTGTCGCCGCCCCTATCATACACGCTCGAGCAACCGCCCCGCTACCCGCAGCCCGATCCCCGAAGGTGTATAATGCAACGTGCACAAAACCTTGGGGGATCGCCCATGTTGACCTACGAGAACTTCGTCTCGGTGCTGCTCGGCACGATCGAGCGGACCGGGCTGAACATCGCCTACACGCAGGAGCTGCTCGACACCCACGCCCTGGGCCGCAGCCTGAGCATCACCTGCCTGCCAGACGGGGCCGAGGACAACAGCGGCCCGCAGGAGCCGGCCCTGCGCGCGGTGGTGACCTTCCGCTGGTCGCCCGAGTTCACGGTCTTCTCGCTGCGCGGCGCCGAGTCCCTCGACAATATCGAGCACTTCGTGGCCGAGCGGCTCTTCGCCCATGCCCGCAGCGGGCCGTCGCTCGACGTCGAGGTCAGCTACCACCTGCCCCTGACCGCCGAGTGGCAGAACGACGTGAGCGCCCTGCCGGTGATTGCCCACACCCTCCAGGAGCTGCACGGCTCGCTCGTGGACGACGAGGACGCCATGCGCGTTGACAGCCTGCTCTCCTTCGGCCCCGGGGGCGCCGCCCGCGTGCAGAGCGTGACGGCCCTGCGCATGTGGAGCCTGGACGAGGCCCTCTACGACGCCGACCTGCTTGCCCTGACCTTCGAGGAGCTGTGCGCCGAGCTCCACGCCATGCTCGAGCTGCTCAGCGCCCAGTTCAGCCCCGCCGACGACCCCCAGGGGCCCCTCGACGGCCTGACCGGCGACCGGCGCTACCTCAAGCCGCCAACGGCGTAAGGCTGAAGGATGAAGGCTGAAGGCCACGACCCGACCCGTGCCGGCCCTCGCCCGACGCCCCGGACGCATGAGCGATGAGCCCCCTCTTCCCCCCAGAGGCCCTCGACGCGCTGCGCGTCTCAGGGGTGGCCGAGCGCTGGCAGGCCGTCCAGGAGCGGCTGCACCCGCCCCTGGCGCAACTGGCCGAGGCGATCGCCGCCGCCGCGGCCCGGCGCTACCCGCGCCTGTGGCCCCTCTACCAGCTGAGCTTCAAGAGCCAGCGCTACCTGCACCGCGGGCGGGGCGGGCGCGACCCGATCGAGGACTACTGGGTGGCCCTCGACCGGCCGCCGCGGGGCGCCGGGGTGCTGCTGGCCGTGAGCGCCGCCGAGGGGGCCGTGCTGGTGGGCCTGCAGCTCTGGGGCGCCCGCAAGGGCGACCTGGCCCGCCTCTGGGGCGAGGCGCGGTCGGTCTGGGCGCCCCTGGCCGAGCGCATCGGCCGCGAGGGCCAGGCCCGCTTCAGCGGGGCCGAGGCGGGCGCCGCGCCCGGCGAGCCCGCGGACGCATGGCTCGACCGCTACCTGGCGAGCCGGCGGGCCGGCTACCTCTGGGCCGGCTTCGTCTACCCGTGGGCGAGCCTGCCCGACGACCTGGCCGCCCGGCTGACCGCCGACGTGCTCGAGCTGCTGCCCCTGAACGAGGCCCTGATGGAGCAGGCCGAGGCGCGCGAGCCCGCCGGCGCCGCCCTGCTGCGCGAGCGGCCGGGCGCCTACGCCGCCGCGGGCGTGCCGCCCGTCGAGGTGATCGCCGAGCGGGTCAGGGCCCGCGGCTTCACCATCGGCGAGCTGAGCCTGCGCTCCTACCACGTCGCCCTGCAGACCAGGCCCCTGGTGATCCTGGCCGGCATCAGCGGCACCGGCAAGACCAGGCTGACCAGGCTCTACGCCGACGCCGTGTACGACGTGCCGCCCGGCCGCGCCAACCCGGCCTACCTGGCGGTGGCCGTGCAGCCCGACTGGCACAACGCCCGCGACCTGCTCGGCTACTACAACGCCCTCACCGGCACCTACCACGCCACGCCATTCCTGCGCTTCATGCTCCAGGCCGCGGCCGACCCCCAGCAGCCCTACTACGCCTGCCTCGACGAGCTGAACCTGGCCCGCCCCGAGTACTACCTGGCCCCCATCCTCTCGGCGATGGAGACCAGCGAGGGCCTGATAGACCTGGGCCTGCCCGCGCCCGAGGCGCCCCTCGCCGGCGGCGGCGCGGTCCAGAGCCCGCTGCGTCTGCCGGTGAACCTGCGCCTGACCGGCACGGTCAACGTGGACGAGAGTACCTTCGCCCTCAGCGACAAGCTGCTCGACCGGGCCAACCTGATCGAGCTGACCGACGTGGACCTGGCGGCCTTCCGCGCCGGCTACGGCGGGCCGGTGGACGAGGCGGTGTGGCAGGGCATCGTGGCGGCCCACGGGATCGCCAGCGCGGCGGGCCAGCCCTTCGGCTACAGGGCCATCGGCGAGATGCTGCGCTTCGCCGAGCAGGCCCGCGGCGCCCTGGAGCCGCGCCAGGCCCTCGACCTCCAGCTCAAGCAGAAGGTGCTGCCCCGTCTGCGCGGCGAGGACGCGCCACGCCTGCGCCGGGCCCTCACCGACCTGCTCAGCCTGACGCTGGGCCTCGAGCCCCGGGCGTGGGGCCGCGCCGCCCAGGTGACCCCCGACCAGCTCGCCGCGGCCCCCTACCCCGAGAGCGCGGCCAAGCTCAGGCGCATGCTCGAGCGGCTGGACCAGGATGGGTTCACGGACTTCTACGGGTAGGGCGTTGGGGCGCCCCAGCGTGGGCGCCCACGTGGGGGCGCCCGTACCGCAAGGATTCGGTACGTGCGCCGCCGCCATCTAGCCTATTGCCGGGCAGCCGGTCAGGCAGGAACGGGCTGGCACACAGCCTGGGGCGGCCGGGCCGACCACGCCGGCCAGGCACCCCGGCGTGCCGGGGCGACCTGAACGGCAGCGCCCACGGGGCATGACCGCACAGCCGGCGGCACGGCAGGGCCATCGCTTTAGCGGGTCGAGGGGCGCAGCCCCCGCGCGGGGGGTGCGGGGGGCCGGCGTGGCCCCCCGCGAAAAGAGGGTCGCAGGGCACACCCTGCTCAGAAAGGGGTCGCAGGGGCGGCAGCCCCCGCGAAAAGAGGGTCACAGGGCACACCCTGCACGCAAGCGCGCCTCGGGGCGCCCTCCCCCGAAGCCCGGCGCGCAGCGCCGCCCGCCCTTGACACCGCGCGCCCGGCGCGCTATCCTGGTGTCTATTCTACACTAACACGCGGAGGGCCTATGCGCGCAGACCAGCGCCGCACCGCCGAGGGCGTGCTCTTCACCGACCAGTACCAGTTGAGCATGGCCCAGCTCTACTTCCGCCAGGGCCTGCACGAGCGCCCCGCCCAGTTCAACCACTTCTTCCGGCGCTACCCGGACTACGGCCTGCACCAGGCCGGCTACTGCGTCACCGCGGGCCTCGCGTGGCTGCTCGACTGGATGGCCGAGGCCCGCTTCCGCGACGAGGACCTGGCGCACCTGCGGGCCCAGCGCGACCGGGCCGGCGGCCGCCTGTTCGCCGACGACTTCCTGGACTACCTGCGCGGCCTCGGCGGCCTCGAGGCGATCAGCATGCGCGCCATCCCCGAGGGCCGCGTCGTCCATCCCCACGTGCCGCTCACCGTCGTGCGCGGCCCGCTCGCCGTGGCCCAGCTGCTCGAGACCGCCCTGCTCAACCAGGTCAACTACCAGACCCTGATCGCCACCAAGGCCGCCCGGATCCGCGAGGTCAGCCGGGGCGCCCAGGTGCTCGAGTTCGGCCTGCGCCGCGGGCAGGACCGGGGGGCCAACGCCGGCACCCGCGCGGCCCTGATCGGCGGCGCCGACTTCACCTCCAACGTCGGCCTCTCGAGCACCCTCGGCCTGCCGCCCAAGGGCACCCACGCCCACTCCATGGTCCAGGTCTTCCTCGCCCTCGGCGGGAGCGAGCTGGACGCCTTCCGCGCCTACGCCGAGACCTACCCCGACGACTGCCTGCTCCTGGTGGACACCGTAGACACTCTGGAGAGCGGCGTGCCCAACGCGATCAGGGTCTTCGAGGAGCTGCGGGCGCAGGGGCACAGGCCCGTTGGCATCAGGCTCGACTCGGGCGACCTGGCCTACCTCGCCATCCAGTCGGCGCTGATGCTCGACCGGGCAGGCTTCCCCGAGGCCGCGATCGTGCTCTCGAGCGACCTGGACGAGCTGGTGATCTGGCAGATCCAGACCCAGATCGTCCAGGAGGCGCCGCGCTACGGCGCAGACGCCGACGCGATCGTCGGCCGCCTGGTCTACGGCGTTGGCACGCGCCTCGTCACCTCCCACGGCGAGGGCGCCCTCGGCGGCGTCTACAAGCTCGTGGCGGTGCGGGACGGGGCGGCCTGGCGCCCGGCGATCAAGCTCGCCGACACCCCCGCCAAAATGACCAACCCGGGCCTCAAGGCCGCCTGGCGCATCTACGACGAGCGCGGCGCGGCCACGGCCGACCTGATCGCCCTCGAGGACGAGGACCCGGCCGCGGCCGAGCGCCTCGTCCTGCGCCACCCCGCCGACGCCTCGCAGCAGCGCGTCATGGCCGCCGGCGCCATCTCGGGCGTCGAGCCCCTGCTGGTCGAGGTGCTGCGCGAGGGCCGCCCCGTGGCCGGCCAGCCCACCCTGGAGGAGATGCGCGAGCGCCGCCGCGCCGACGTCGAGCGCCTCGACCCGGGCGTGCGCCGCATCGTCAACCCCCACATCTACCACGTCTCCCTCTCGCAGCGCCTCTGGGACCTGAAGCAGGGGCTGCTCGCCGACCTGAAGGATGAGGGATGAGCGATGCAGGCCGGGCCGGAGGCGAGCCGCCCGACGCCGGCGGGCGCGGCTCAGCCGCCACCCTCGCGCGGCTGATCGGCCCAGAGGAGGCCGGCGCGACGGTTGGCGAGCTGGCCGAGGTCCTGGCCGGCCCCGCCGGGCGCCTGGCGGCCGGTCGGGGCGGCGCCTGGCTCGACGGTCGCCGCGTGCTGGACCCGGGCGAGCGCGTGGGCGCGGGCGCCGCCCTCTCCCTGCGCCTGCCGCCCGCCGCCGGCTACGCCGAGCTCGAGCTCGCGCCCGCGGACCTCCTCTACGAGGACGAGTGGCTCGTCGCCGTGCGCAAGGCCCAGGGCTGGTACGTCGCGGCGACGCCCTGGGACGCCGCGGGCAACGTGCTGGCCGCCCTCGGGCGCCTGCTGGCCGCCAGGGACGGCGCGGCGCCGCCGCTGCACCTGGCCCACCGGCTCGACCGCGACACCTCGGGCGTGCTCCTGATAAGCAAGGCGCCCGCCGCCAACGCCGCCCTGCAGGCCGCCTTCGCCGGCGGGGGCGTGGCCAAGACCTACCTCTGCCTCTGCATGGGCGCGCCGGCGTGGGAGGCGCTGGGGCTGCGCACGGGCCACGGGCGCGCCGCGGGCGGGCGCTGGCGCCTCTACCCGCTCGAGGAGCTGGGGCGCGAGCTGCCGGCGGGCGGCGGCCGCGTGAAGGAGGCCCGCACGGCCCTCTTCGTCGAGCGGCGCCTGGCCGGCGCCGCCCTGCTGCGGGCCGAGCCGGCGACGGGCCGCACGCACCAGATCCGTCTTCACGCGGCCCACGCCGGCCACCCGCTGCTCGGCGACGAGCGCTACGGCGGCCCGGCGATCTTTGGCGGGCGGGCCCTGCCCGGGCACATGCTGCACGCCGCGGCCCTGCGCCTGGCCCACCCCGTCACCGGGGCGCCCCTCGCCCTGAGCAGCCCGCCCCCCGAGCTGTTCCGCGGCCTGCTGGGCTAAGGCACGGTTCATTCCTGCTTTACAGTCTGGTGCCGCCGCAGACCTCACCCCCCG
>DAOLDO010000225.1:0-8475 GCA_035327325.1 Chloroflexaceae bacterium
TGGCGGCGCAGCTCGGCGGCCACCGTGGCCAGGTCGGGGGGCTCGCGGCGGTGGTAGCAGGCCAGGACGGCCTCGAAGATCAGGCTGTGCTTCTCGAGGTAGAAGTACTCGGGCGGCAGCCAGGCCGCGATGGCGATCACGGCGTCGCGCTCGAGCAGGCAGGCGCCCAGGGTGGCCCGCTCGGCGCGCAGGTCGAACGGCACGGCGCGGTCCATGCGGCCCTCCTAGCCGGCGGCGGCCGTCGGCGGCGGCCAGGCCTCGCGGAACCGGGCGAGCACGGCCCGCTTGGCGTCGGGGCCGTCGGCCCCCCGGAAGCGCCGGAGCCAGGCGGCCCGCTCCTCGGCCGGGACGCCCGGGGTGAGCAGGATCGGCAGGTCGCTCACCCGCTCGGCGGGGGCGTCGGCGGGGGCGTCGGGGGTGTCCGCGTTCAGCTGCTTGCCCGCCGCGAGCAGGCTGATCAGGAGCGCCCGCGGGTTGCGCGCCGTCGGGCGCTCGCGGCGCACGCGGGCCAGGAGCGCGTCGAACCGGGCCCCGTCCAGCGCCGGGTCGTGGGCGAGGATGCGCCGGGCGAGGGCCGGGTTGACCCCGCGGTCGACCAGCTCGGCCAGGGCGGGGGGGGCGGGCGGAACCGGGGGGGTGCGGGGGTCCGGCCCGGCCTCGCGCGGCGCTCCCGGCTCGCTAGCTAGCTGATTCATACATGAGTCTAAGAAGATGCGAGGATCAGGAGAGAATGTTAGGCGTCCTGATGCGGAATTCGCCGCATGGTCGGTTTTGGGCGTCGGGGCGCTGAAAACCGCCCCGCGCGCGCGGTTGACGCGCTGCGGCGTAACATCCATGTCTGATCCTACGGCCGCCACAAAGGAGCCGTCGGCCTGGGCGGCGAGGCGGGTCACCTCCCAGCGGGGGCGCCCGGTCTCGGCGTAGATCACCCGCCGGAGCCGGAGCAGGCCCTTGGCGGCCAGCCCCGGCAGGGCCCGGCTGACCGTGGCCTCGGAGACGTTGGCCCAGCCCGCGATGTCGGCCGAGGTGCACACCCGGGTCTCGCCGACGGCCAGCTCGCAGCAGAGCCCCTCGGCGACCAGGCGCTCGGCGTTGGTGAGGTAGCGGATCATCCAGGCGGTGATGCGGGCGTGGGGCGGGCGGGGGGCCTGTGATTGTGACACTCGCTGGCGCGACCCGGCGGTATCCTGATGTACAACAGCACTCATCGCAGCTATCCTTCTCAAGCGGCCCCGGCGTGGTGGCGCGGGGCCGGCGGGTCCGATGGGCGCGCCCCCTGGTCACACACCGGGGGGCGCTGTATACTCCTGGCATCCCAGAGGCATCTCCTCCTGCGCACCTCCTTTCGGTGGTATACTGATGAAGATCCCAGCTCGCGCCAGCCCTCGGCCCCGTCCGCCGGTCCCGCCTCGGTGGCGCTGATGCCACCCGTGGTGGTCGTGCGTCCGCGTTTGCGCCCGCCCCCGTGGGCGAGCATGCGCGGGGCACCGGCGCGACGGCGCCGGCCCGACCCCACGGGGGAGCGATGGACCGCGACGACGATCTCACCACGGTCGAGGGGGCGATCCGGGCGTTTGTGGCCGCCCGCCGGCCGCGCTGTGTGCCGGGCACGCTGCGCTGCTACCGCGAGCGGCTGGGCGACTGGCTGCGCTGGCGCCGGGGGCGGGGCCCGGCCCTGGCCGACGTCACCCTGGCCGAGCTCCGGGCGTACCTCGCCGCGCTCGGCACGCGCTGCCGGCCGCGCACGGTCCACAACCACTACCGGGCGCTCCGGGCGCTCTGGCGGTGGCTCGACGGCGAGGGGGCCGTCGGACCCCAGCAGGCGCGATTCTTCGTGCCCGGGCGCCTCTCGCTCCCGCCCGTCGTCGAGCGCGAGCGGCCGGCGGTGACGCGGGCCCAAGTCGAGCAGCTGCTGGCCGGCGGCGACGAGGGCGAGGAGGGGGCCCGCAACCGGGCGATCGTGCTGCTGCTGTGGGAGTCGGGCCTGCGCGTGGGCGAGCTCGCCGCCCTCGCCCAGGCCGACGTGGACCTGGCCGAGCGGCAGGCCCGCGTCATCGGGAAGGGGAGCAAAGAGGGCTACGTGTTCTGGGGCCCGCGGGCGGCGGCGGCGCTGCGGCGGTATCTCCGCGTGCGCCGCGGCCCCATCGCGGGGCCGCTCTTCCGCGGGGTGTCATCCCGCAACAACGGCGGGGCCATGACCGCCAACGCCGTGCGCCTGATGCTCAAGCGCCTGGCCGCGGCCACGGGGGTGACGCTGCCCAAGGGGGCCGTCGTCCACGGCTTCCGCCACGGCTGTGCGCGCGAGCTGCGCCGCCGCGGCTGCACCAGGGAGGAGGTGCGGGACATCCTGCGCCACGAGGACCTGGCGACCACGGCGCGCTACCTGGGGCTCGACGTGGAGGCGCCCAGGTCCGCGCACCGGCGGGCCTTCGGGAGCGCCGAGGAGGGGGAGCGCCGGCGACAGGGCTAGACCCCCAACTCAGGAAGTTGTGGGTTCGAGCCCCATCAGGCACCCCATTAGGAAGCCCTCGGCGACATCGCCGGGGGCTTTCCTGTTGCCTCATGTAGCCAACATGTAGCCAAACTCAGCGGTGGGATCGGCAGGCGAGGAGAAGGGCTGAGCCAGCGCACAAATGCTTGCCGTCGCCTCCCACGTAATGTATATTGTAATGTATAGCAGGGAGGAACCGATGGCCGTTAAAGTCAGGAAGCAGATCTACCTCGACCCGGACCAGGAGACGCTGTTGAAACGCCTGGCGGGCGCCACCGGGCTACCGGAGGCGGAGCTTATCCGCCAGGCGATCGATCGCCATATCGCCGGCGGTCTTCGTCTACACCGGGATAGAGCGGCATGGGCCGAGGAGCGGGACTACATCGCCGAGCTCATGGCCCGAGGCCCTGTGGCCGGGAGGCGCACCTGGCAACGCGAGGATCTGTATGACCGCCAGGGTGCTGGTTGACACGAACGTCCTGGTCTATGCCTACGACCGCTCTGAGCCGACGAAGCAGCAGCGCGCACTCGACGTCCTCGACCAGCTTGCCACCAGCGGGGCTGGGGCGATCACGACGCAAGTGCTCGCCGAGTTCTTCGTGACCGTGACCCGCAAGCTCGCGCTCCCGCTGCCGGTCGCCGAGGCCTACACCCGCGTCGAGAACTACCTCAGAGCCTGGACGGTGTACGACATCACGGGCCTCGTCGTGCTGGAGGCCGTTCGCGGGGTGCGCGACTACCAGCTGAGCTTCTGGGACGCCCAGATCTGGGCTGCCGCACGGCTGAACCAGCTGCCGGTCATCGTCAGCGAAGACTTCAACGTGGGCGCGACCCTCGAGGGGGTGCGGATCGTCAACCCGTTCGCGCCCGCCTTCGAGCTGGCCGACTGGCTGTAGCCGACAGCTTTTTTCGTGCGCCTGGTGCTATACTTCGTGCATCCGAGCTTCGATCTGAGAGGCGCCGATGCACGACGAGCTCGCCACAAAGATCGCCGCCCTCGAGCAGCTGCGTGGCACCTTCCCCGACGAGTGGGTTGACGCCCAGATCGCCGCGCTCCGGGCGCAGCCAGCACCTGAGGTTGCACAGCGGATCGAGGCCGAGACGGCGAACGACAACGTCCCAGCGGAGATCGTGCAGATCCGTCTTGTGCGCGGGGAGTTCGACCTGAAAGCGCACTACTCCATTGCTTGAGCCGGCGATGGCGCGTATCTCAGCGAGTGCTGTGCACAGCCCCTCGTCCGCAAACACCATGCTGGTGAGCTCTAAGCCATATGCCTCAGGGGAGAGCAAAAGGGCCCTAAGCTGTTCCAGGTTGAGCTTGACCGGTACCCCTATGGCAAGAGTTTGCCAATTTGATGCTGCATCCCTCCTGTAGGCAACGTCAGCCATGAAGCTGCCTACTTCAGAGACTCGGAACGAGATCCTGGACTCAAGGTCACCGCCGAATGAGCTAGCAGCTGCGGGTAGGTTCCTGAGTATCGGACTTCTTCTGCTCATGAATTACTCCACAAGCTTTGGCCGAGGCATGGGAGC
Organism: Chloroflexaceae bacterium; assembly: GCA_035327325.1. Classification (GTDB taxonomy): domain Bacteria; phylum Chloroflexota; class Chloroflexia; order Chloroflexales; family Chloroflexaceae; genus CAIWXH01. The sequence goes on from DAOLDO010000225.1 coordinate 4,025, forward strand.
GGGGGCATCAGGTACAACAATTATCAGCGCATCAGTTACGGCTACCGACTGACCTGCACCTTTGCGACGGCGCGCTGCTCAAGCTCGGCGGGCAGCGCCCCACTGCCAGAGAGGATCGGCGGGGTGTAGCCGACAGGCACGAGGAACGCCGCGATCTCAGTAGCCCGCTCGTCGATACCACCTGTAGTAATGTCACAGATCCAGCTGCCGTCCGGACGGATCGTTGTCAGCGGGCGGCTGCGGTATGGCTTCAGCCACCAGCCGCCGCCTGCTTTGATGTAGACGACCACACGGTAGTCGAACGGGCTGACGTGGTTGACCTGCCCGCGCAAGTCCTCGCTGCTCCCAATTGTTGGCACGCTCGTCAGTATGATCTCGGGGGTGCCCGGCCCACCGGGCAGCATCTGGGCGCTCCAGCTGTCGGGCACGGTGGCGCCCCTTAGGAGGAGATCGACCCCGCCCTTCGCCGCGCCTCCAGCATCCCAGAGGCCCCAGCACGCTCCCTGCGGTCCCTCCTCCGCCCGCTTCCACGGCTCGTCGAAGGCCGCGAAGTAGAAGTAGGGCACGCCGTTCGCCCGCGCCCACGATGTGAAGCTCAAGGCATAGAAGCTCGCGTTTTCAGGGGAGGCGAGGGCATCGCCCTGGCGTCCGCCGCAGCTCGGCCACCCCGTCTCCGAAACCCACACGGGCTTGCCCGCCGCGAGGGTGACGAGCTGATGGTGCCAGCTGTTCACGGCGCTCATCGCGTGCTGGATGCCGATGCCCTCCCAGTAGGGATAGTAGTTCGCCAGCACGAGGTCGGCGTCGGCGAGTACGGCGGGGTTCGCCGCGAGGGAGGCATACGAGTCGGCCACGGCAACCGGGATGCCGGGGAGCGCCTGCTGCACCCGCTGGAGGTAGTCGCTCAGCTGGCGAGCTGTCAGGTCCTCTCGGTAGAGAGTCTCACTGCCGACGATCGCCACATCGACGTACCCCGCCTGGGCGGCCTGAATGAGGGCGTTCAGCTCTTGCTCGTTGGCGGCTGCATCACGTCCGAGCCAGGCCCCCATCGCCACTTTGAGGCCGAGCGAGCGGGCGATTGGCCCAACCTGCTCAATACCGTTAGTGCTGCTGTAGGTGCGCACCCACTCTGTCGCCGGCGCTACCACCTCGAGCAGACTGCGAAGTCGATCCGGCCCGATACGCGGATCAAAGCGCGGGTCCTGGGCATCGGTGTAGGGGCCGAAATTGAGCCCGTGCAGCCGGTACGGGGAGGGCGGGCCAGCTATGGGGCGCGGGCCGTGTGACTCTTTGCCGAGCAGGCCGAGCAGCACCTTGAACTCGTCAGGTTGCTCGGGATGCCACTCGAACCTCGCGCGCTCGAACCACTGTGTCACATAGGTCCGCCCGTCATCCTTGCTCACCTCCTCGACTGCATCCGTCAGCGGAAGGCCAAAGAGGGCAAGGCTGCGCTCGTACGAGCCGAGGCGGGGATCCTCAAGGCCGTGGCTCTGCCAGTAGGAGAGGAAGCCGAGCCCAGGTGCCTGATCGCAGACCTCGCGGCCGGTCTGGGCGAACCAGAGGCAGCCGGGCTGAGCAGCATCTGTCCTCCGGCCAGAGCGCCAATCCGTCCCGCGGGCGCGGAGCAGGTCGTCGCCCAGGCGCCCCAGCAGCACATCGTACGGCGGGGGCTGCTCGGCGTGGAGCTCCAGGCGGGCGCGCTCGAACCACTGCACCGGGATCTCCCGGCCGTCCACAATTATCGTGTGCGGCGGGCCGAGCGGATACCCGAACACCGGCAGGCCGCCGTTCTGCTGCCAGTAGCTCAGGAAGCGGCCGCTGATGCAGAAGGAAGTCTCGGCGAAGCACTGCCTGCCGTCCTGAGCCTCAACGGCGCCGAGCGGCAGCACAGCGGCAAGCAGAGCGATCATCAAGGCCCGAGCGAGGAAGCGAAGCATTGTGTCTGCTCCAGGCACCGTTGCCGATCGAATGCGGCTGATAGCGAGTAGTTTCGTGGTGTCGCCGATGTCTAGGCTGCCGCCGGCGGAGGCTCCACCTGAGAGGCTCTCCAATATTCCAAACGAAGGAGGTCGGCGCTCGTCTTGACAAGACATTCTAGCGCGTCCTAATGTGCAAAGAACCCCTCAGCTGTGGTACGCTGACGTTGCTGAAGCGACAAGCAAACCTCACCAAAGGGGTGAAACGATGGTAGCACTGAGCCAGCCGGCTGTCCAGCACGATACGTATGAGACCGACCGCCACAGGGGTAGCGGTCGCGGTCGGTGTTGACGTATCAGTTGGTGTAGGCGTGTCGGTCGGGATGGGCGTGTCCGTTGGCGTCGGGGTGTCTTCGGGGGGCGAGGGAGTTGTCTCGGTCGGCATCGGCGTCTCGGTGCTGGTCGCCGAGGGTGTTACTGTCTCAGTCGGTGTCGCCGTAGCAGTGCTCGTACTGGTGAAGGTCGGCGTCGGGGTTGGGGGCGGCTTGGCGCAGACGGTCAGCTTGAAGGAGACGGACTCGGGGGGCGTCCCGGTCAGCAGGTGCGCGACCTCGATCGTCACGGGCCCCGCCGGCACCACATCCCCCGTGTTCCACGGGCCGGCCGGGAACCAGGCATCGCCGGCCGTCTGGTCGTAGTAGGCGCCGATGAAGGCACCGTTGACGTGAACGCCGTACTCCTCGTGGAGCTGCCCCTGGCCGCAGTTCCAGCCATCGGGGCACGCTGCCGGGTGACCCTCCATCGTGTACCCGAGCACAAGAAGCCGCGCCGCTTCCGGCAGGTTTATTTCGAAGCTGTGGCGCTGTTCGCCGGCGATATCGCGCCGCACCATGCCCTCGAACTGGGCAAGCTGCTGCGCCGCTGCCGGGCACAGGGCAAAGTCGGGCTCGCTGGCGATCGCGGTGGCGGTCTCAGTGGGCGTAGGCGAGGACACAGCCTGAAGTGTGGGCTCAGGCAGAGGGGCGGGCTGGAGGGTGAGGCTGTTGGCGGAGGAAGGGGTCGCAGCGGGCTGAAGCGAAGCGGTCCCGCTCTCCCTGGTGCCAAGGTGCCCTGGACGACCAGAGTCGGCGGCCCGCACGGAAACCGGTGCCGCCTGAAGCATGAGGAGCAGGCATAGCGCCAGGTTGAGCAACCTGGTGACGCGCCCGAGAGCAAGCCGCTGACGGGCGTGAGCGAACCATGCCAGCCTATGACCGCGGGCTCGCCGCGCCCGAAGGCCGCGCGGCCGCCCTCGCAGTCTCCAGGGCCGACGCGAGTCGGGGCACGAGCTCGTCGAACACCACCGGCAGGCTGAGCACGCTGCTGTAGACGAGGGCGGGGCCGACGCGGTCATCGCTTATGCCGCTGGTGTCGAGGTAGATCACCCGGCCCGCCTTGACCACGCCGAGCTGCTGGAAGATCGGGTTGGCCTCGAGTGCGGCCCGCTCGCTCGGACTCGCGGTGACGAGCAGCACATCGGTGTCCAGCAGGTCGAGCCGCTCGCCGCTGATCGTGCCGTAGAACGAGTCGCCCGCGCTGGCGGCGAGCTCCTCGGGCAGCGTGAATCCGAGGGCGCTGAGCACCCGCTGGCGCTCGTGCTCGGGGCCCGAGAAGAAGAACTGGCCATCGGCCGCCGGCGCGGCGATGGCGGCGGTGGCGCCCGCGAACGCGGGGTGGGCGGCGCGCAGCTCGGCGAAGCGGGCCTCGGTGGCGGCGACAAGCTCCTCGGCCCGCGCCTCGCGGCCCAGGGCGCGGCCGATCACCCGGGTCTGCTCCTGCCAGGGGACGCCAAAATCCACGTAGTCGGCCGACTGGGCCAGGGTCGGGGCGATCTGCGCGAGGGTGGCGTAGTCGGCGTCGGTGATGCCCGACGAGACGGCGACGATCAGGTCGGGCTGCAGCGCCGCGATCGTCTCGGCGTTGAGCTCGCCGAAGGGGATGTTCAGCACCTGCGGCGACGCACCGTCGAGGGCCCCCTCGGCCCAGGGCCACACCTGATCCTCGCTGTCGCCGAAGTAGTAGCGCACGGCCACCGGCACGACGCCGAGGGCCAGGATGGGGTCCTGGTCGGTGTAGCCCAGGGCCACAACCCGCTCGGGCGCGGCGGGGATGCTCGTCTCGCCGAACTTGTGGGCGATGGTGACGGGGAAGGGCGAGCCCGCGGCCGCCGTGGGCGCTTCACGCTGGGCGGCGCTGGGCGCCTGAGGGGCGGCGGGACTCTCGGCGGCCGGCGCGGGGGCGCAGGCCCCGAGCATGGCGATCAGGGTCAGCAGGAGAGTGAAACGTCGCACCAAGGTGTTTGCTCCTTTCAGAGGCGCGCCGGCCCGCACTTCAGGGCGCTCAGCCCGGCGCTGTGACTGGCTGAAACGGCTCTGCCGCTGGACGCGCCGGCCTCGTGCACACCCAGGCGACCCGTTCGGGCATTGGTGAAGCGTCTCCGGCTTCAGGACGCCATACCCTATGCCCTACACCCGAGACCCTGCGCTGAAAGCGCAC
>DAOLDO010000226.1:0-8462 GCA_035327325.1 Chloroflexaceae bacterium
GGGGGGAGAAAGCGCGAGTAGTTGTGCCGGCCCGCGGGGCGGGGGGCGGCGAGCATCTGGGGCCAGCCCCGCCGGTGGTGGGCCTTGTACTCCTCGAGCTTCTCGGGCCTCACCTTCAGCACGAACGCGACCCGTTGCATCGCCTGCTCCTCATAGGGGCGGGGTGCAGGGAGGGCGGGCCCTCCCTGCAATCCCAGCTCTCACAACTTGGTTGTGATGACTAGAAATCGAAGTCGTCAATGTTATCGGCGTCGAAGACGGTCGGCTCGCCGAGCAGCACGGTGCCGTCCTCGGCGATCGTGTAGTCGCCGAGCTTGCCGGCGCTGAAGCTCTCGCCGGGGTTGCCCCCGATCTGGCCCGAGGCGATCGCGTGCAGGGTGTGGATGGCCAGGTAGCCCAGGTCGGCCGGGTTCCAGAGGGCGAACTGCGGAGCGGCGCCGCTGTTGACGTACTCGCGCATCTGGTTCGGCGTGCCCAGGCCGGTCACGAAGACCCGCCCGACGGCGTCGGCGTCCTGCACGGCGCGGGCCGAGGCCGCGATGCCCACGGTGGTCGGCGAGATGATCACCTTGAGGTCGGGGTAGGTCCGCATCAGGGCCTGGGCCTCGGTGTAGCTCTTGGTGTCCTCGTCGTCGCCGTAGACCACGTCCACCAGCTCGAGGTTCGCGTACTCGGGCTTCTGCAGCTCCTCGCGCATCAGCTCGATCCACTCGTTCTGGTTGGGCGCGGTGGAGGTGGCGCTGAGGATGGCGATCTGCCCCTCGCCGCCGGCCAGCTCCGAGGCCATCTGGACCTGCACCGCGGCGATGCCGGCCGAGACAGCCTGGACGATATGGACCGTGCGGCCGCCCTCGGCGATCGCCGAGTCCCAGGTGACGACGGGGATGCCGCTGTCGATCGCCTCGCGGCCGGTGGGCACCAGGGCGTCGGAGTCGTTGGCCGAGATGGCGAGGCCGGAGACCTGCTGCGAGATCAGCGAGTTGAGCAGCTGGATCTGCTGGGTGGCGTCGGCGGTCGAGGTGCCCTGGTAGGTCACGGTCACGCCGAGCTCGCCGGCGGCCTCCTGGGCGCCGCTGTTGGCCGTATCGAAGTAGGGGTTGCCGAGGTTCTTCGGCACCAGCACGTAGGTCGCGCCCGCGCCGCCGGCCGCGGCGGGGGGCTCGGTGGCGCCGGCCGCGGGGGCCTCGGTGGCGGCGGGCGGGCTGGTGGGGGCGGCGGCCGGGGCGCCGCCGCAGGCGACGAGGGCGACCAGGGCGGCGAGCAGCAAGAACAGCCGTGATCCCTTGATCAACATCGTGGTGGCTCCTTTATCAGCGCGAGAACTGAGCATCTGAACCGGGGAGACATGCGTAGGCACCATCGCCCTCCTTTGCGGGCGCTCACTTGACGGCGAGCACGACCCCGCGCGACCAGAAGAAGAACCAGCCGAACGCGACCAGCACGAGCAGGACGGCGCCGGCGCGCAGCGCGAGGGCGCCGCCAAGGGCCGGCCGCGCGCTCAGCCAGCGGCCGAGGTTCGGCAGGAGGATGGAGAGGATGAGCAGCAGGCCGATCACGATATTCTGCACCTGGCCCTGCAGGTTCATCAGGCCCATGCCGAAGCGGGTGATGCCGATCAGCAGCAGGGCCAGCACCGCGCCCAGCATCGTGCCGGTGCCCCCGCTGATGCTCACGCCCCCGAGCACCACCACGGTGATCACGGCGAGCTCGAGGCCGGTGCCGATGTCGGGCCTGGTGCTGCCGAAGCGGGCGGCCAGGATCAGCCCCGCCAGGGCGGCCATGAAGCCCGAGAGGGTGTAGATGCCGATCTTGATCCGCCGCACCGGCACGCCCGCGTAGCGGCTGGCCGCCTCGTTGTTGCCGATCGCGTAGAGGTAGCGCCCGAAGCGGGTGCGGTGCAGCACCAGGGCGAAGATCGCGGCCAGCACAATGAACAGCACCAGGGCGAAGGGCACGCGCGTGTCGCCGATGCGGCCCTGGCCGAGGTAGGTGAAGGCCGCGGGGTAGCCGCGGGCCGCCTCGTCGCCCAGCAGCGCGTAGGCCAGACCCCGGTAGAACGAGAACGTGCCCAGGGTGACCACGAGGGAGGGCAGGCCCAGGCGGGCGATCAGCACCCCGTTGAGCAGGCCGCACAGGGCGCCGACCAGCAGCGCGAGGGCGGCGGCCGCCCAGATGTTCCAGCCCCCGTTATGTAAAAAGCCGAGCAGCGAGGCCGAGAGCCCCAGGGTCGAGGCGACCGAGAGGTCAATGTTGCCGGTGATGATGATGAACACCATCGGCAGCATCATGATCCCGATCTCCATGAAGTCCGACGAGGTGCGCAGCAGATTGTTCGGCTCGAGGAAGAAGGGCGAGAGCCGGGTGTTCACCACGATCATCAGCAGGGTCAGGGCGACCAGCAGCCACTCCCAGCGCAGGAACTGGCGGCGCAGGGCGGCCGCGATGGGCGCGACCTGCTCGGGACTCGTCTTCATCAGCGGCCTCCCTTGCCGGCCCGCTGCAGGCGGCGCAGCACCAGCGAGTCGAACACCACGGCCACCAGGATGAGCAGGCCCTGGGCGGCCAGCTGCCAGAAGGGCGAGATCTGCACCAGGGTCAGGGCGTTCTGGATGATCCCGAGCAGGAAGGCGCCCAGCACCACGCCCAGGACCCCGCCGCTGCCGCCGAAGATGTTCACGCCGCCCACCACCGGCGCCGCCACCGTCTGGAGCTCGAAGCCGAGGGCGGTGTTGGTCTGCGCCGCCTCGAAGCGCGAGGCCCAGAGGACGCCGGCGAGCCCGGCGAGGAGCCCCGAGAGCACGTAGACGGTGAAGACCACCTGTTGGGCCCGCACGCCGGCGAAGCGGGCCGCGTCTGGGTTCGAGCCCACCGTGTAGATGTCGCGCCCGCGCCTGGTGTAGGTCAGGAACAGGGCGACGAGCACGGCGGTCGCGGCGGCGAACAGGATCAGGTTGGGCACGCCCAGGGGCGCGGCCTTGGCCAGGCTGCGGAACGCGGGGGGCATCTCGAAGGCGTTGACCCAGGCGCCCTCGCTGTAGAAGAAGATCAGCCCGCGGTAGATGCTCATGGTGCCCAGGGTGGCGATGATCGGCGGCACATTGCCCACCGTGATCACCAGCCCGTTCAGCGCGCCGAGGGCGGCGCCCAGGCCCACGCCGAGCAGCAGGGCCAGGGGGATGGGCAGGCCCGGGAAGGCCACCAGGGTGAACGAGACCATCATCGCCGTCAGGCCCACCACCGAGCCCACCGAGAGGTCAATGCCGCGGGTGATGATCACCATCATCTGGCCCAGGGCGACGATCACCAGGATCGAGATGTTCAGCAGGATATCGCGGAAGTTGTCCACGCTGAGGAAAGCGGGCGCCCGCAGGCTCACCAGGGCCGCGAGCGCCAGGATGAAGGCCACGATCCCCAGCTCGCGAAAGCGCACCAGGGCCTCGACCAGGCGGCCCCCCTGGGGGCGGGCGACTTCCTTATCTGCGATCATGCGCGCACTCCCATCGCGCCGGCGCGGCGCGCTGCCTCGTCACACCCGGGCCACGGCGGCCGTGGCCGCGCCCATCAGCCGCTCCTGAGTGGCCTCGGCCCGGCTGAACTGGCCGGTCAGCCGGCCCTCGCGCATCACCAGGATGCGGTCGCTCATGCCCAGCACCTCGGGCAGCTCAGACGAGATCATCAGGATGGCCATGCCCTCGGCCGCCAGCTGGCTCATCAGCCGGTGGACGGCGGCCTTGGTGCCGACGTCAATGCCGCGGGTCGGCTCGTCGAGGATCAGCACGCGCGGGCTGGTGCCGAGCCACTTGGCCAGCACCACCTTTTGCTGGTTGCCGCCGGAGAGCTGGCCGACCGGCTGGTCCACCGAGGCCATCTTGACCTCGAGGCGCCTGGCGTCGGCGATGGACCGCTCGCGCTCGGCGCGCCGGTCGAGCCAGCCCATGCGCGTGAAGGCGCCCAGGATGGGCAGGGTGATGTTCTGGGCGATGCTCATCGGCAGCACCAGGCCGTTGAGCTTGCGGTCCTCGGGCACGTAGCCGATGCCGAGCCTGAGCGCGTCCTCGGGGCGCTCGATCCGCGCCTCCCGACCGTCGAGCAGGATCTGGCCGCTCGCGGTGGGGGCCACGCCGAAGATCGCCTCGGCCACCTCGGTGCGCCCGGCGCCGACCAGGCCGGCCATGCCCAGGATCTCGCCCCGGCGCAACTGGAAGGAGATGTCGGCGAAGCGGCCCGGCAGGCCGAGGTCGCGCACCTCGAGCAGCACCTCGCCAGGTTCGACCTGCTGCTTGGGGAACAGCTCGGCCAGGTTGCGGCCGACCATCATGCGGATCAGGTCCTCGGTGGTGACCCCGGCCATCGCCCGCGTGTCCACGTAGGCCCCGTCGCGCAGCACGGTCACGCGGTCGGCGATCGCGAACAGCTCCTCCAGGCGGTGCGAGATAAAGACGATCGCGGCGCCCTGGGCCTTGAGCTGGCGCACGATCGTGAACAGCTCCTCGACCTCGCGGCTGGTCAGCGACGAGGTGGGCTCGTCCATGATCAGCACGCGGGCGTTGACCGAAATGGCCCGGGCGATCTCGACCATCTGCATCTGGGCCACGCTCAGGGCGCGGGCCCTGGTGCGCGGGTTGAGGCGCACGCCGAGGCGGCGCAGCAGGGCCTCGGCCTCCTCGTACATGCGGCGCCAGTCGATCCGGCCGCCGCGCAGAGGCTGGCGGCCGACGAAGATATTCTCGGCGATGTCGAGGTCGGGGAAGAGGCTTGGCTCCTGGTAGATCGCGGCCACGCCCTGGTCGAGGGCGTCGCGGGTGCCGGCGAAGCGCACCGGGCGACCGTCGAGCAGGAGCTCGCCGGCGTCGGGCTGGTGGAAGCCGGTGATAATCTTGATCAGGGTGCTCTTGCCCGCGCCGTTCTCGCCGAGCAGGGCCAGCACCTCGCCCGCCCGCGCCGCCAGCCCCACCTCGCGCAGGGCCTGGACGCCGCCGAACGCCTTGCTCAGGCCCCGCGCCTCGATGACGGCCGGGCCGTCGGCGCGCAGCGCCAGCACCGGGGCCGCCTCGCCCATGGGCCGCTCCTTTCGTCCCGGTCGCTCCTCTGCCTGGAATGAAATATATTCGGGGTTGCTATGTTTCGTTTGCGTTACTATAACACGGGCCCGTCGCTTGTCAAGGGGTTCGCTGCGATTCCGTTTCGGATGACTTTCGTTTTATTGAAATCGGCCTCAAAACCTGCTATGCTTAGGGAGCAGGCCGCCCCACCGTGACCGCCCGCCCACTCGCGCGGGGGAGGACGACACCATGGCGCAGATCGACCAGGCCCTGTCGCCCGAGCGACGTCGCGAGCAGATTGTCGGCTACCTCAGCTCCCACGACCGGGCCTCCGTCGGCGAGCTGAGCCAGGCCCTCGGCGTCTCGGAGGTCACGATCCGCAAAGACCTCGACCTGCTCGAGTCGCAGGGGCTGCTGCTGCGCGTCCACGGTGGCGCCATGGCCTCGGGTCGCGGCCGCCTCGAGCTGCACTTCGCCACGCGCGAGCAGCAGCACCTGGAGGAGAAGCGCCGCATCGCCCAGGCGGCCGCGCGGCTCGTCCAGTCGGGGCAGCGCATCTTCCTCGACGGCAGCACCACGGCCCTGCAGGTCGCCCGCCTGCTGAAGGACCGCGAGAACCTGACCGTGGTGACCAACGGGCTCTACATCGCCCTGGAGCTGAACTTCAGCGCCGGGGTGACCACGATCGTGGTTGGCGGCACCATGCGCCACCGCTCCAGCTCGCTGGTCGGCGGGCTGAGCGGCGACCTGCTCCAGCGGCTGCGCATTGACATCGGCTTCTTCGGCGCCCGCGCCGTCGGCGCCGACGGCCTGATGGAGGCCGACCTCGACGAGGCCCAGCTCAAGCAGCGCCTGGTGCAGGTCTCGGCCCTCACCGTCGGCATCGTCGACTCGAGCAAGTTCGGCACGACCGCCTTCAGCGTCTTCGCCCTGCCCCACGAGCTGGACCGGGTGATCACCGACGAAGGCGCCCCGGCCGACATCGTGGCGGCCCTGCGCGCCCAGCAGATCGCCGTAGACCTGGTCTGAGCCGGCGCCCCCATCGCATGCGGCCCACGGGCCGCCGAGCCCAGGTAGCCCTATGCTGATCGTGGACGCCCACCTCGACCTGGCCTGGAACGCGCTCCAGTGGGGCCGCGACCTGAGCAGGCCGGCCCACAGCATCAGGACCATGGAGGGGGGCACGCCCGGCAAGGGCCGCGCCCTCGGCACCGTGGCCCTGCCCGACCTGCGGCGGGGGCGGGTGGCCCTCTGCTTCGCCACCGTGCTCGCCCGTTCGACCGGCGCCCACGTGCCGCACCTCGATTTCCCCTCGCCCGCCCAGTCGAACGCCGTGGCCCGAGGCCAGCTGGCCTACTACCGGGCCCTGGAGCGCCTGGGCCAGGCCCGCGTGGTGGCCGGCCGCGCCGACCTGGACGCGCACATGAGCGCGTGGGAGCGCTGGGAGGACGACCCGACGGGCGAGCCGCCCCCGGTCGGCCTGGTGATCAGCATGGAGGGCGCCGACCCGATCCTCGACCCCGGCGAGCTGGCCGAGTGGCGCGCTCTCGGCCTGCGCGTGGTCGGCCCGGCCCACTACGGGCCAGGGCGCTACGCCGGCGGCACCGGCAGCGAGGGGCCCCTCACCCCCCTCGGCCGCGAGCTGCTCGCCGAGATGGGCCGCCAGGGCAGCCTCCTCGACGTCACCCACCTCGCCGACCCGGCCTTCTGGGAGGCCCTGGAGCTGTTCGACGGCCCCGTGCTCGCCAGCCACAACAACTGCCGGGCCCTCGTGCCGCACCAGCGCCAGTTCAGCGACGAGCAGCTGCGGGCCGTGATCGCGCGCGACGGGGTGGTCGGCGCCGCCCTCGACACCTGGATGCTCCACCCTGGCTGGATCGTCGGCGCGCCCGACAACCCGCCGGTGCCCCTCGAGCGGGTGGTGGACCACATTGACCACGTCTGCCAGCTCGCCGGCAGCAGCCGCCACGCCGCGATCGGCAGCGACCTCGACGGCGGCTTCGGGCGCGAGCAGACGCCCCACGACCTCGACACCGTCGCCGACCTGCAGCGCCTGCCCGAGCTGCTGGCCCGCCGCGGCTACGCCGAGACGGACATCGCCGCGATCGCGCACGGCAACTGGCTGCGCCTGCTGCGCCGGGCGTGGGGGTAGGCGACGAGGACCACTTCGACGACGATGCCGCGCAGCCGTTCAGCCCTGGGAGGAGACCGATGATTGTTGACGTCCACACCCACACGCCCGCCTACCGTGACGCCGTGCCGGAGGACAAGCTGGTCTGGAACAAGGTCTGGCGCCCGGACCGGGCGGTGAAGGCCACCACGAGCTGGGCCGACTACATGGAGGCCATGGGCCCGGCGGACCGGTCGATCGTCTTCGGCATCGCCTGGCACCCCGGCGGCTCGCGCTACGACGGCATCGCCGAGTCGGGCGCCGACTGGTACGAGGGCAACCTCAACGACGCCGCGGCCACCTTCGTGCGCGCCCACCCCGAGCGCCTGATCGGCTTCATGGCCCTGCACCCCCACGACCGCAACTGCCTCGACGAGCTGGAGCGCTGCCGCACGGACCTCGGCCTGCGCGGGATCAAGCTCGGCGCCAACTACCAGAACTTCGACCCCCTGGAGGCCCGGGCCCTGGCGATCTACGAGCGGGCCCAGCGCTACGGCCTGCCCATCCTCTTCCACCAGGGCACCTCGCCCGTGCGCGAGGCGCCGATCAAGCTCTCGCACCCGCTGCTCATGGACGAGATCGCGATCCGCTACCCCGACCTCAAGATCATCATGGCCCACGTCGGCCACCCCTGGCAGGTAGACACCTGCGTCGTGATCCGCAAGCACCCCAACCTCTACGCCGACATCTCGGCCAACTTCTACCGCCCCTTCTCGTTCTGGGAGCAGATGGTCAAGGCGACCGAGTGGAAGGTACTCGACAAGCTGCTCTTCGGCACCGACTTCCCGGTGACCACGGTCGAGGAGACGATCGCGAAGCTGCGCGGCGTCAACGACATCGTCGAGGGCACCCGCCTGCCGCGCGTCCCCGAGGAGGCGATCGAGGCGATCATCCACCGCGACGCTCTCGCCCTGCTGGGGCTGGACTAACATGGAGCGACAGGCGACTATCGGGACGTAAGGGCGCCCCGACGCGAGCCGCAACACAGCTATGGAGCTAGGCAGCCATGCGCGCTGAAGAGCTGGACACGCCGGTCGCCGTGGTGGATCTGGAGCGTCTGGAGGCGAACATCGCCCGCTTCCAGGCCTACCTCGCGAGCCACGGCATCGCCAACCGACCGCACATCAAGACCCACAAGATCCCGCAGATCGCCCACATGCAGCTCGCGGCGGGCGCGGTCGGGATCACCTGCCAGAAGATCGGCGAGGCCGAGGTGATGGCCGACGCCGGCGTCGAGGACATCTTCATCC
>DAOLDO010000227.1:0-8445 GCA_035327325.1 Chloroflexaceae bacterium
GGCCTCGGTGGGCGCCGCGGCGGCCTCGGTGGGCGCGGGGGCCTCGGTCGCGGCCGGGGCCTCGGTGGCGGCCGGCGCGGCCGTGGGCGCCGGGGCCTCGGTGGCCGGGGCCGCGGGCGCCGTGGTGGGCTGGGTGGCGGCGCCGCCGCCACAGGCCGCGAGGGCCAGGGTCAGGATCGCGATCAGGCTGATCCAGGAGAACCTGCGCTGCATGCGCTGCATGAGCTTGTGTCCTTTCACACTGCTACGGCATCACTGGCGTACAGGAATGGGGAGGCTCGGAGGGGCCGCAGGCCCCTGCGAAGAACGGATCCTCCCATCCTTCCCAACGGAGTTGCTCTCAACCACCCCCTTTCCGGGCCCGCGGCGGGGCGACCGTGCCGCGGACGATCAGCTCGGTCGGGATGACGGCGGGCGCCGGGCCGGCGTCGCCGCCCAGCAGCGCGAAGAGCGCGTCGGCGGCCGCCTCGCCAAGCCTGTAGCCGGGCTGGCGGACCGTGGTGAGGGGCGGGGTGAGCATGGTCGCCAGGGCGATGTCGTCGAAGCCGACGACCGAGAGGTCGCCCGGCACGCTCAGGCCGCGGGCCATGGCGGCGCGGGCCACGCCGATCGCCATGCGGTCGTTCAGGGCGAAGATCGCTGTCGGCGGGCTGGGGTGGCCGAGCAGGGCGTGGCCGGCGGCCTCGCCGCTCTCGGTCGAGAAGTCGCCCGTGGCCAGCAACGCCTCGTCCAGGCCGAGGCCGGCCTCGGACTGGGCGTCGCGCAGGCCGCGCATGCGCTCGTCCAGCGCGTAGGGGCGGGGCGAGCTGCTGACCACGCCGATGCGCGTGTGGCCCATGGCGATCAGGTGGCGGGCCGCGGCCAGGGCGCCGCCGTAGTCGTCGGCGTGCACCGCGGGCACCGCCCCGCTCGGCGCGTAGCCGATCACCACCCAGGGGGACGGCTGGCTGCCCAGGGTCTCCGCGAAGGCCCGCAGGTCCAGCGTCTCGACCACCACGGCGCCGTCAATCACGTCGCTGCGCAGCAGGCGCGTGGCGGCGCTCGCGGCCTCGATGGGGGCGCGGGCCGTCGAGAGCAGCAGGTTGTACTCGTGCCTGTTGGCCCCCGCCTCGATGCCGCGCATCACCTCGAGCAGGTGCGGGTCGGCGAAGAGCTGGTCCGAGGTGTAGGGGATGAGCAGGCCCAGGATGTACGAGCGGCGCTGGCTCAACAGCCGGGCCCACTGGCTCGGCACGAAGCCCGTCTCCGCGATCACCCGCTCGACGCGGGCCCGCGTCGCGCTGCTCACGTAGGGCCGGTTGTTCAGCACCTTCGAGACCGTCGCGGGCGAGACGCGCGCGAGCCTGGCAATCTCGTCGATCGTCGGCATTGGATCACCCAGCTGTGGGCCGGCCCGGCGTTGGGCGGTGCGCGGCAGCGAGGTGTAAAGCGTTTCGCCACAGTGGGGGCGACGCGACACCTTCGCAGCAACCAGTTCGAAGTAGGAAAGCGGTTTCCGAAAGTATACATCTGCCCCGCCGGTTTGTCAACATGGCCGCGCTGGAACGGCCCTTGCTCGCAGAGACGAGGCTGGACCACGGACCGTCATGAAAGGGAGAACCATATGAACCCGGCACAGCTCAGCCGAGAGCTGCGGGAGGGACAGAGCGCCGACCTGACGCGGCGGCGCTGGATCGTCGGGCTTTCGCTCCTGGGCGCCCTGATGGCCCAGGCCGTCTCGCTCTACCAGACGGGCGCCCTCAAGCGGCTGCCCGACCTGCCGCTGCCGATCTTCGACTCCGAGAAGGTGGACGCCTCGACCTACGCCTACAAGCGCCTCGAGACGCCCGACGGGCTGCTCATGCTGATCACCTATGGGGTGACGGCGGCCCTCGCCGGGGCCGGCGGCATGCGCCGGGCCCAGACCCGCCCCTGGCTGCCCATCCTGATGGGCGCCAAGATCGCCTACGACGTGGCCCTCGGCCTGGTGCTCGCCCGCGAGGAGTGGGCCGAGAACAAGGCCCTCTGTATGTACTGCATGATCGCCACAGCCGCCTCGGCCGCCTCGCTGCCCCTGGCCATGCCCGAGGTGATGCGGGCCGCGGGCGCCCTGCCCAACGGCGACCCCGTCCAGCGTATCAGGGAGACTCTCGACGTGTGAGCCGCCGCGCGGCGGCAGACAGGGCGCCGGGGGAACGTGGTTCCCCTGGTGCCCGTTTTCTTGTACAATGCTCTCCGGCAAAGGCCCAGTGGCACCCTTCCGAGTGAGGAGCATCAATGGTCCGGCTGGAACACGAGATCCTGTTCACCCCCATCCCCGAGCGCATCGCCCGCCTCCGCGAACTCGCCTACAACCTGTGGTGGACCTGGCACCCCGAGGCCCAGGATCTGTACCGGCAGATCGACCCCGACCTGTGGGAGCTCGTCTACCACAACCCGGTGGACTTCCTGCGCGACGTGCGCCAGCGCAAGCTGGAGGAGGCCGCGGCCAGCCCCGCCTACCTCAAGGCCTACGACGCGGTGCTGAAGAGCCTCGACGCCTACGTGGGCGCGAAGAAGACCTGGTACACCAGGCACCACGGCGACGCCAAAGACGTGCAGATCGCCTACTTCAGCGCCGAGTTCGGCCTGCACGAGTCGCTGCCGATCTACTCGGGCGGCCTCGGCATCCTCTCGGGCGACCACGTGAAGGAGGCATCGGACATGGGCCTGCCCTTCGTGGGCGTCGGCTTCATCTACCCCCAGGGCTACTTCCGCCAGCGCCTCGACCCGAGCGGCTGGCAGTTCGCCGAGTACAACAAGCTCAACTTCGCCGACGTGCCCGCCGTGCCCGCCCTCGACCCCGAGGGCCGCGAGGTGGTGGTCGAGGT
The DNA here is from genome assembly GCA_035327325.1 of Chloroflexaceae bacterium. Classification (GTDB taxonomy): domain Bacteria; phylum Chloroflexota; class Chloroflexia; order Chloroflexales; family Chloroflexaceae; genus CAIWXH01. The sequence continues at coordinate 2,850 of DAOLDO010000227.1, forward strand.
CGAGCTGCCCGGCCGCACGATCTACGCCAAGGTCTACAAGTTCCAGGTCGGCCGCGTCGCCCTGCTGCTGATGGACACCGACATCCACCCCAACAGCCCGCAGGACCGCGAGCTCTCGGCCCGCCTCTACGGCGGCGACGAGGAGATGCGCATCTCGCAGGAGCTGGTGCTCGGCATCGGCGGGGTGCGGGCCCTGCGCCGCCTCGGCTACAAGCCCACGGTCTGGCACATGAACGAGGGCCACTCGGCCTTCCTGGTCCTTGAGCTGTGCCGCGAGCACGTGGCCCAGGGCCTCTCGTTCGACGAGGCCATGGCCCGGGTGAAGACCCAGTGCGTGTTCACCACCCACACGCCCGTGCCCGCCGGCAACGACGCCTTCCCCCTGCCTCAGATCGAGAAGTTCTTCTGGAGCTACTGGCCCCAGCTCGGGCTCACCCGCGACGAGTTCATGGACATCGCCCTGCACGAGCAGCAGTGGGGCCCCACCTTCGCGATGACCACCCTGGCCCTGCGCATGTCGGACTACCACAATGGGGTGAGCAAGCTCCACGGCCACGTGGCCCGCGGCATGTGGCAGTGGATGTACCCCGGCAAGAGCCAGGACGAGGTGCCGATCGGGTCAATCACCAACGGCGTGCACACGGCCACATGGCTCGCCCCCGAGCTGCGCGAGCTCTACGATGCCTACCTCGGCAAGAGCTGGGAGGACAACCTCGACGACCCGCGGGTCTGGCAGAAGGTCCACCAGATCCCCGACGAGGTGCTCTGGACAACCCGCCAGCGCCTCAAGAGCCAGCTGATCGCCTTCGCCCGCGCCCGCCTCACCGCCCACTACCGCCACCAGAACCTGCACCCCCCGGTGTGGCCGGTGCTCGAGGAGGGCATCCTCACCCTCGGCTTCGCCCGCCGCTTCGCGACCTACAAGCGGGCCACGCTGATCTTCAAGGACGTCGAGCGCCTGAAGTACCTGCTGAACCGGCCGGGCAAGCCGATCCAGATCATCTTCGCCGGCAAGGCCCACCCCAAGGACGACCCGGGCAAGCACTTCATCCAGCACGTCTACCAGCTGGCCCGCCAGCCCGGACTCGCCGGCCGGATCGTCTTCCTCGAGGAGTACGACATGGCCGTCGGCCGGGCGATGACCCAGGGCGTGGACGTGTGGCTGAACAACCCGCGCCGCCCCTACGAGGCCAGCGGCACCAGCGGCATGAAGGCCAGCCTCAACGGCGCGCCCAACTGCTCGATCCTGGACGGCTGGTGGCCCGAAGCCTTCAACGGCAAGAACGGCTGGGCCATCGGCGAGGAGCGCGAGTACTCGAACCAGGACGAGCAGGACTGGAACGACGCCCAGTCGCTCTACCACCTGCTCGAGCACGAGGTATCCTCCCGCTTCTACGACGGCCGCGACGCCGCCGGCGTGCCCGCGGCCTGGATCCAGATCTGCAAGGAGTCGATCGCCACCGTCGCGCCCGCCTTCAGCATGCGCCGCTTGCTCGCCGACTACATGCGCGAGCTGTACATGCCCGCCGCCGGGGTGAAGGGGTGACGCTCGGCCGCGCCTCGCGGGGGTGACGCTCACTTCGTTCGCGGGGGTGACGCTCGCAAGCTCGCTGGGGTGACGCTCGCCCCCGGCGAGCGAAGCGACTGTCACCCCCGGCGAGCGCCGCGAGCCCCGCCGCACCCAATCGCCGTGACGACACTCCACGAGATCTATACGCTGCTGCGCGAGCACTTCGGGCGGCTCACCGGCCCGGGCGCCCCGCGCCCCTGGTGGCCCCTCTACGGCGCCGACCCGCCGTTCGAGATGCTGGTCGGCGCCGTGCTCGTCCAGCAGACCCGCTGGGAGACGGTCGAGGCGGCCGTCCTGCGCCTGATCGCCGTCGGCCTGCTCGCGCCGCCCGCCATGGCCGCGGCCGACCCGGCCGAGCTGGCCGCCCTGATCCGCCCCGCCGCCTTCCACACCCAGAAGGCCCCCGGCCTGGTCGCCATCGCCCGCCACATCTGCGAGCGCCACGGCGGCAGCACGGCCGCCATGCTCGCCCAGCCCACGGCGGAGCTGCGCGCCGAGCTGCTCGCCCTCCCCCGCGTCGGCCGGGAGACCTGCGACGTGGCCTTGCTCTACGGCGGCGGCCACCCGGTCTTTGTCATTGACGAGTACACGCGCCGGCTGCTCGAGCGGGTCGGGCCCAGCCTCGGCGATCCCGAGGCCGGGCGGGCGGACCGCGGCCTGTGGCGCCGGCCCTACGAGGCGGTGCGCCTGGCCATCGAGGCTGATCTGGCCGTGGCCCGGCCCGAGGCCAACGTCCCGCTGCCCGCCCTCTACGCCGAGTACCACGCCCAGATCAACGAGGCGTGCGTGCGCTACTGTCTGGCGCGGCCCCGCTGCGACGGCCCGCCCGCCCGCCGGATCTACAGCCGCCAGGAGGGGCGCGAGAGCTACCTCGGCCGCGACGAGGGCTGCCCGCTGCGGCCGATCTGCGGGTATTATCAGGGCAGAGGCGAGGAGGAGGCCGGGAGACCGGGCGGCGGCTGACAGCGTGGTGGCATGACAGGGCCTCGTGGCCGCCTGGCCTTCCCGCGAGGAGCGACGACCGATGGAGCAGGAGGTTCCACTGCCGAGGGCCAGGCACCAGGGGACGCCACTGGAGGTGCTGGCGGTGTTCACGCGCCTGGGCCTGACCTCGTTCGGCGGCCCGGTGGCGCACCTGGGCTACTTCCGCGAGGAGATCGTGGGGCGGCGGCGCTGGGTGGACGAGGCGACCTACGCCGACCTGGTGGCGCTGTGCCAGTTCCTGCCGGGGCCGGCGAGCAGCCAGGTCGGCATCGCCCTGGGCACGGCGCGGGCGGGGGTGCTCGGGGGCGTGATGGCCTGGTGCGGCTTCACGCTGCCCTCGGCCCTCGCCCTGACGGCCTTCGCCCTCGGGGTGGGCGCCCTCGGGGCCGGCGGCGAGAGCGGCTGGCTGCACGGCCTGAAGGTGGTGGCGGTAGCCGTTGTGGCGCAGGCGGTCTGGGGCATGGGGAGGAGCCTGGCCCCGGACGCGCCGCGGGGCACCCTGGCGATCGCGGCGGCCATCCTCATGCTGCTCTGGCCGACGGCCCTGGCCCAGCTGGCGGCGATCGTGGCCGGGGGGCTGATCGGCTGGCGCTGGCTGCGGGCCGAGGGCGGGGCCGCCGAGCCTGGACCGGCGATCGGCGTGCCGCGCGCCCTCTCGGTGGTGAGCGCGGGGCTGTTCGTGGGCGGCCTGCTGGGGCTCCCGCTGCTGGCCGCAGCCGCTGGCAGCCACGCGCTGGCCCTGTTTGACGCCTTCTTCCGGGCCGGCGCCCTGGTCTTCGGGGGTGGCCACGTAGTGCTACCTCTGCTCGAGCGGTACGTGGTGGCGCCGGGGTGGGTGAGCCCCGACCAGTTCATCGCGGGGTACGGGGCGGCCCAGGCGGTGCCTGGGCCCCTCTTCACCTTCGCGGCCTACCTGGGGGCGGCCGGCGGCCCCGCGCCCAACGGGGCGGCGGGCGCGGCCATCGCCCTTGTCGCCGTCTTCCTGCCGTCCTTTCTGCTGCTGTGGGCGGCCCTGCCCCTGTGGGGGCGGCTGCGCTCGGCAGCGTGGGCCCAATCGGCGCTGCGCGGGGTGAACGCCGCCGTGGTCGGCCTGCTCCTCGCGGCCCTCTACGACCCCGTGATCACCAGCGCGATCCGGGCGCCGAGTGACGTAGCCCTGGCCCTGGCGGCCTTCGCGGCGCTGCAGCTGTGGAAGGCGCCGCCGTGGGCGGTGGTTGGGGCCGCGGCCCTGGCCGGCGGGGTGCTCGGGGCCCTCGCCCCGGCTGCCCTGGGGTTGTGAGGTGCGCTGCCCAAGGATCGGTGCGTGACCTGGCGCTGGCAAGTACCCTGCCGGACAGGCAGAGACGCCCCGGCGTACCGGGGGCCCGGCGCGGGAGAGCTGTCCGCCGGGACGGTGGGGCCGGCCGGGGCGCCCGCCCACGCCGGCGCGACCTGAACGGCAGCGCCCACGGGGCATGGCAGCACGGCCGGGTGGCACGGCAGGGCCGACCTGCTGAAAGGGGTCGAAGGGCGAAGCCCTCGCGCGGGGGGTGCGGGGGGCCGGCGGCGGCCCCCCGCAGAAAGAAGGGGTCGCAGGGGACGCCCCTGCAAAGACCGGGGTCGCAGGGCCCGCCCCGAATCCTTTAGCCGCCAGCGGCGGTACACCAGTGAGCGACCCGCCACCACATCCTGGAAGGAGCCCCCCGTGCGCTGCCGCCACTTCACTGTCCGTCTCACCCCGCAGCACGCCCAGCAGGACGAGGCCCGGCTCAACGAGTTCCTCGAGCGCGTCCGGGTCCACACCGTGCAGACCGCCGCCGGCGCGCCGGGCTGCTGGTCGGTCCTGGTCTTCTACGAGGGGCCTGAGGCGCCCGCCGCCGAGGCGCCCGCGGTGGCGGCCGAGGCCCCGCCCCTGACCCCTGAGGAGCAGCGCGTGTACGAGCGGCTGCGCGAGTGGCGGAGCCGGCGGGCGGCGGCCGAGGGCAAGCCGGCCTACGTGATCGCCCACAACGCCGTGCTGATGCAGATCGCGCGCGGCCACATGACGATCCGCGCCGCCGACGACCTGCTCGCCATCGGCCAGTTCGGCCCGGCCCGTGCCGCGAGGTACGGGCCCGAGATCCTCGCGCTGCTCGCCGGGCTGGCCGACGAGGCGCCCCTCTTCGAGGAGGGCGCGGCCTGAGCGCGCGGTGGCCGGGGCGCCCGCTGCCCGTCGCTACCCTGCGATGTCGGCCTGGCCGACCAGGCGGGTAGGCGTGACGCGCACGAGGATCTCGCCGGGGACGCCGTTGCGCCGCCCGTAGGTCTCGGCCTGGTCGGCCCCCATGTAGCGACCGGCGATGCGCGTGGCCCAGGCCCGCAGCTCGTCCGGGTCCTCGGAGAGGGCGGCGAGCCCCTCGACGATCACGAAGGCGAAGGGCGGGGCCTCGTCGTCCACACACAGACAGACCCGCGGGTCGCGGCGCAGGTTGGCGGCCTTGACGGTGGTGTGCCAGGTGGTGAAGAGCAGGTCGTCGCCGTCCAGGGCGAACCAGACGGGGGCGACGTGGGGCCGACCGTCGGCGCGCACGGTGGCGAGCTTGGCCGTGCGCGGCCGCGCGAGCAGGAAGGCGCGGGCCTCGGCGGCGGACAGCTTCTGCATAGGGACTCCTCACGGGCGGGCTGGGCGCCAGGGGCGCGCCGGGCCGCTTCGTAGCACATGGGCCGGCGCCCTCAAGGGATGCCGCCCCCTACCGGGCCGCGGGGCGGGCGGGCGGGGCGACCTCCAGGGGCTCGACGGCCACCTGCGCGGCCAGGGCGGCGATCGTCGCGGGGGCGCTGAGGCCCGCGCCGAGCCGGCTGATCGCGTCCACGGCGAAGGCCGTGGCCAGCCGCGCCCCCTCGTCCAGGGGCAGGCCGCGCAGCTGGGCGGCCACGATGCCGGCCACCATGGCGTCGCCGGCCCCGACGGTGCTGCGCACCGTGACGGCGGGCGGGCGGGGCCGCCCCACCCGGCCCCGGGCGATGCAAAGAGCCCCCCCCCCCCCCCTCGGGACCACCCCCAGCCCCACCCCCCGGGCGAGC
>DAOLDO010000228.1:0-2683 GCA_035327325.1 Chloroflexaceae bacterium
AGCGCCTCGACCCCCGCGGGCTGGTTGAGCAGGTCGCCCACCAGGTTACGCTCGATCAGCTGGTCCTCGGGCCTGGGCTTCAGGGTCGGGCCCTGGCCGACGAGGTAGTCGTCGATCGGCAGCAGGTCGCGCACGCCCGGCACCAGGGTGCGCATCGTGCGCAGGGGGCTCAGCTCGCTCTGGAAGGGGTGGGCGTGGCGCAGGTACCACAGGTAGACGTTGAAGACCGTGCGCACGGCCCCCTCGGCCTTGATCTCGCCGCCGCCCCAGGGGTAGTAGGCCTCGGCCGAGCCGCGGTGGGGCGTGCCGACGGTGATCAGCTCGGCCACGTCGCCCGCGTAGGCCCGGCTCTGGATGTAGCTGCGCGAGACCAGGCCGCCCATACTGTGGCCGACCAGCACGACCTTCCTGGCGCCCGAGCGCTGCCTGGCCCGGTCGATCCAGGGCTTGAGGTACATGCTGGCCGAGTCCTTCACCGACTTGCGCCAGTCGTAGAAGGCGACGAAGAGGTCCCTGTCGCGCCTGTAGCCGGCGCGCGCGAAGGCGTCCACGAAGTTCTTGCCGTAGTCCACGAAGGGCGGGAAGCCCCAGCCGCTCAGGGTCGGGCCGCGCCAGTCGAGCAGCACGCCCAGGTTGAACGATCCACAGAGGCCGGGCACGAAGAGGACAGGTGTGCGGGCCATGGGCTCTCCTTTCGCTTGGCGGACGCCCTTCTCGCAGGGATGAACGCGCGCGGGCGGGTCAGTTCTCGGGGCTGGTGGCCAGCTGGTGCCGGTAGAGCCGGGCGTAGGCCCCGCCGCGGGCGAGCAGGGCCTCGTGGGCGCCGTCCTCGACGATCCGGCCGCGCTGCATGACGATGATCCGGTCGGCCCGGCGCACCGTGCTCAGGCGGTGGGCGATCACCACGCTGGTGCGCTCGCGCAGGATGCGGTCGAGGGCCTCCTGGATCAGGGCCTCGGTGGCGGTGTCAATGCTGCTGGTGGCCTCGTCGAGCACCAGCACGCCCTCGGGGCTGAGGGCCAGGGCCCGCGCCAGAGCCAGCAACTGGCGCTGCCCGACGCTGAGGTTGGCGCCGCCGGGCAGCACGTCGTAGTCGTAGCCGCCGGGGAGCTGCTCGATGAAGCGGTCGGCGTTGGCGGCGCGGGCCGCCCGGCGCAGCTCGGCCTCGCCCAGGTCGTCGCGGTAGAGGCGGATATTCTTCGCGATGCTGCCGGCCAGGCACACCGGGTCCTGGGGCACCACGGCCACGGCGCGGCGCAGGTCGGCCAGGGGCAGGCGCCTGATGTCCACCCCGTCGAGCAGCACGGCGCCGGCCTGGGGGTCGTAGAAGCGGGCGAGCAGGCCCACCAGCGAGGACTTGCCGGCGCCGGTGGCCCCGACCACGGCCACGCTCTGCCCCGGCGGGATGCGCAGCGAGACGCCGCGCAGCACCGGCTCGCCGGGAAGGTACGCGAAGTGGACGTCGCGGAACTCGACCGCGCCGCGCACGCGGGGCAGGCGCACGGGGCGCTCGGGCTCGGCCACCTCGGGCTCGGCCAGCAGGGTGCGCTGCACGCGCTCGGCGGCGCCCAGGCCGATCTGCACCGCGTTGTACTGCTCCGAGAGACGCAGGATCGGCTGGAAGGCCCGCTCGGTGTACTGCACGAAGGCCACCAGGGTGCCCAGCGAGGCCCAGCCCGCCAGCACGCCCTGGCCGCCCCCGTAGAGCAGCAGGGCCAGGCCGAGGGCCGAGAGCACCTCGAGGACCGAGAGGAACACGGCCGAGTTGTAGCGCAGGACGATCAGGGCCCGCCTGTAGGCCCGGTTGAAGCCGTCGAACTCGTGGGCGCTCTGGCCCTGGCGCCCGAAGAGCTGCACCACCAGCATGCCGTTGAGCTGCTCGTTTATGAAGCTGGTCGTCTTCGCCAGAGCGGTGCGCTCGCCGCTGGACGAGCGCCTGATGCGCCGGCGGAAGTAGCGGGTGACCAGGGCCAGCACGGGCAGCACGGCCAGGGCCAGCAGAGCCAGGCGCCAGTTCACCGCGAACATCACGCCGACGATCGCCACCAGGGTCAGGCTCTCGCTCAGGATGATCACCACGCTGGAGGCGAGCAGGGCGTTGAGCGAGTCGATGTCGCTGGTAACCCGGCCGACCAGGTCGCCCACGGGATGGCGGGCGAAGAAGCCCTGGCCCTGGCGCAGCATGTGGTCGAGCAGGCGCACCCGCAGGTCGGCCAGGGCCCGCTGCCCCGCCTGCTGGAGCAAGTAGACCTGGCCGACCATGAGGGCGAAGACGGCGAGGGCGACGCCGGCGTAGGTCAGGGCGAGGGGCCAGAGGCCCGCCGGGTCGCCCGCGGCGACGGGGCCGTCAATCGCCTGCTGGAGCAAGTAGGGCGGCACGACGTTGAGGGCCGCCCCGGCCGCGAGCAGGGCGACGGCCCCCGTGAGCAGCCGCCAGTGGGGCGCCATCGTCACCGCGAGCAGCCAGAGCAGGGCGGCGTCCTGGCCGCCTGGGTCGCTGCGCTCGGTTCGCCCTGGATCAGCCAAGGGAGCTTTCCGTTCTATCCGCTAAGTGGCGCCTCGCCGCGGGCGCCCACGTTGGGGCGCCCGTACATCCATCTCCCAGGCGCCCGCCCTCCCCCGCTCCCCCGCTCCCAGGCGCCCGACCGCCGCCCCTGCCTCGCTCCCAGGCGCCCGACCGCCG
>DAOLDO010000228.1:2783-8432 GCA_035327325.1 Chloroflexaceae bacterium
GGCGCCCGACCGCCGCCCCTGCCTCGCTCCCAGGCGCCCGACCGCCGCCCCTGCCCCGCTCCCAGGCGCCCGCCCTCCTCCGCTCCCCCGCTCCCAGGCGCCCGCCCTCCCCCGCTCCCAGGCGCCCGACCACCGCCCCTGCCCCGCTCCCAGGCGCCCGCCCTCCCCCGCTCCCCCGCTCCCAGGCGCCCGCCCTCCTCCGCTCCCCCGCTCCCAGGCGCCCGGCCGCCGCCCCTGCGTCGCTCCACGCGCCCGGCCGCCTCCGCTCCGGGGCCCGGCTCCCGGCGGCTCACTCGAGCTCCTCCTCGGCCTGGGCCAGCTCGCGGCGGTACATGGCGGCGTAGCGCCCGTCGAGGCGGAGCAGCTCGGCGTGGGCGCCCCGCTCGACGATGCGGCCGCCCTCCAGCACGACGATCTGGTCGGCGTCGCGCACCGAGGCCAGGCGCTGGCTGACCACCACCCTGGTGCGGGGCGCCTCGTCGGCGGCGAGGGCGGCGAGGATCTCGGCGGCGGTGCCCGCGTCAACGCTGGAGAGGGCGTCGTCGAGCAGCAGGATCTGGGGGTCGCGCACGAGGGCCCTGGCGATGGCGGCGCGCTGGCGCTGGCCGCCCGAGAGGGTGGCGCCGCGCTCGCCGACCACGGTGGCCAGGCCCTGGGGCAGCTGGGGCAGGTCGTTGACCAGGCGCGAGGCACCCATCGCCGCCAGGACGCGCTCGTCAGGGAGGTCGGGGGCGCCCAGGGTGATGTTGTCGCGCAGGCTCATGCTGAAGAGCAGGGTCTCCTGGGGCACGTAGGCTACGGCGCGGCGCAGGGTCGCGAGGCGCAGCTCGCGCAGGTCGTGGCCGTCGAGCAGCACGCGACCCTCGTCGGGGTCGCGCACGCGGGCGACCAGGCTCAGCAGCGTGCTCTTGCCGGCGCCGGTGGCGCCCACGACGCCGAGGGTGGTGCCGGCGGGCACCTCGAGGGTGATGTCGCGCAGGGCCCAGCGGCCCTCGTTGCAGACGCCCACGCCCTCGAAGGCGATCCGGCCGCGCACGGGGAGGCTGATCGCCCCGGGCTGATCGGCCACCTGGGGGCGGCGGCGCAGCACCTCGCCGACGCGGCCGGCGGCGGCGCTGCCCTGCTGCAGGCGCTCGAAGGCCCCGCTGAGGTTCTGGGCTGCCCCGTTGAGCAGGCCCAGGTAGACGATGAACTGCACGTACTGGCCCGGCGTGATCCGGCCGCCGATCACGAGGGCCCCGCCGACGCCGAGCACCACCGCGGCCGCCAGCCTCACCACCAGGGTCGGCAGGCCGGAGACCAGGGCCGAGCGCATGGCGAAGCTGACGGCGCGCCCCTTGTAGGCCTCGTTGGTCGCGCGGAAGGCCGCGACCGCCGCGGCCTCCTGGCCGTAGGCCGCCACCATGCGCGCCGCGCCCAGGTGCTCCTGGGTGAAGGCCGCGATGCGCCCCATCTCGTGCTGGACCCGGTCGAAGGAGCGCTCGACGCGGGGGCCGAGGCCGAACTGCACGGCGACGCTCAGGGCGAGCAGGGCGAGCACCACGGCGGCCAGGGACGGGCTGGTGAGCGCCATCAGGGCGCAGCCGATCGCCAGGAGCAGGAGCGCGTGGAGCGACATCTGGAAGCCCGCCGAGTAGAAGCGCCAGATGTAGATGAAGTCGGAGGTGGCCCGCGAGAGCAGGTCGCCCACCCCGAACTGCCGCAGGGCCGCCTGGTCGAAGGTCAGCAGGGTCTCGAACAGGTCCTGGCTCATGCGGTAGCTGACCCCGGCGGCGATCTCGCCGGTGAGCATGCGCAGCAGGAAGCGGAAGACGGCCACCGTGGCGGCCAGGCCCACCAGCCCGAGGGCGTAGAGGGCCAGAGCCCGCAGGTCAACCCCGGCGAGCAGGGCGTCAATCGCCCGCCCGAGCAGCGCCGGCGAGAAGGCGCTGGCCGCCGCGCCGATCGCCGCGTAGAGGGTGCCGAGGAGGAGCGCCCCCCGGTACGGGCGCATGTAGGGCAGCAGGAAGCGCAGGCCGGTGCGGTGCATGCCGGTATCATAGCACACCGATCCTGGTATAATCCTCCGCGATGAAGATCCGACGCGCCCTGCTCCTGCTCCTGCTCGCCGCCCTCGCGGCCTGCGCCGCCCCGCCCCCCGCGCCGGACGCGCCGGCCCCCCACGGCCTGGCCGAGCCCTTCCTGGGGGCCTGGCGCGCGGCCGGCGGCGAGGCCGTCGGCCCGCCCGTCACGCCGCCCCTCTGGGTTGACGACTACCAGGTGCAGCTCTTCGCCCGCCACCGCATCACCGCCGTGGACGGACGGCGCGCCGTGGCCGAGCCCCTCCCCGCGGGGTGGCAGGCCGGCTACCCCGCCGAGCTCCTGGCCCTGCCCGCCTCGCCCTGGCGCGCCTCGCTCGCCGTGGACGCCGCGCAGGACGCGGTGGCCGCCCCCCTGGCGCCCCTCGCGGTCGAGCTGCGCGTGCCCGGCTATACGGGCCGCGCCGAGCTGCGGCTCTACGACGCCGCCCTGCGCCCGGCCGGCGCCGCCGCGGTCGAAGTGGCCGACGGCGCGGGCAGGGCCGTGGTGCTGCCCCGCGGCCGCCTCGGCCCCCAATGGGCCGTCGCCCTGGTCGAGGGGCAGGCCGCGGGCGCCGCCAGCGCCCTCTTCACCCTCGACGCCGCCACCGAGCTGCATACGGGCGACCCGGCCCTCGACGCCCTCTACCCGCGGCTGCGCGGCTTCATGGAGCGGGCCGCCGTGAGCTACGAGCTCGACGGACGACCCGTGCGCGGCTACCGCTCGCCCGACAACCCCCTGCTCTGGCTGCGCGACCACGTCTACCAGGGCCGCGGCTTCCGCTACTTCGAGCCCGACGTCACCAGCCTGCTCGACGCCTTCCGCCGCGCCCAGCGGCCCGACGGCAGCTTCCCCGACGTGGTTGACTACCCCGCGCTCTTCGTCACGGCCTTCCGCAAGGAAACCGAGAGCGACCTCGAGTTCCTCTTCATCCAGGGCGTCTACGAGGCCTGGCAGATGAGCGGCGACGACGCCTGGCTGCGCGAGAACCTCGAGGCCATGCGCCGCGCCGCCACCTTCATCACCAGCGACCCCCTGCGCTGGGACGCCGAGCGGGGCCTGGTGCGCCGCCCCTACACGATTGATATGTGGGACTTCGCCTACGGCCCCACCACCACCAGCCCCGACGGCAAGCCCGCCCCGCGCCACTGGATCGAGCCCGACACCGTCTGGGGTACATTTCACGGCGACAACACCGGCCTCGCCCACGCCCTCGAGCTGCTCGCCCGCGCCGAGGAGCGCGTCGGCGACCCGGCCCGCGCCCAGGGCTGGCGCGACCAGGGACGCGCGATCATGGCCCGCCTCAACGCGCTGAGCTGGAACGGCCGCTTCTTCACCCACTTCGTGCCCGAGGACCCCGCGTTCAGCCCCGCCGGCGTTGATCCCGCCGCGCAGCTCAGCCTCTCGAACGCCTACGCCCTCAACCGGGGCGTGCTCGACCAGCGCCAGGGCCAGGGCATCGTCGAGACCTACTTCGGCCGGCGCGACTTCGGCCGCGCCTTCGCCGAGTGGTACGGCATTGACCCGCCCTTCCCCCCCGGCAGCTACGGCATGGCGGGCGGCAAGGGCGAGAACCCGGGCGAGTACGTCAACGGCGGGATCATGCCACTGGTCGGCGGCGAGCTGGCCCGCGGCGCCTTCCGCTTCGGCATGGCGCCCTACGGCTTCGACATCCTGCGCCGCTACGCCGCCTTCACCGAGCTGACCGGGGCCTCCTACCTGTGGTACTACCCCGACGGTCGCCCCGGCATCCAGAGCGCCGACACCATCCCCACCGACGGCTGGGGCGCCGGCGCCATGATCGGCGCGCTCATGGAGGGGGCCGCCGGCTTCGACGACGGGGCCAGCCGCTTCGAGGACCTCTTCCTCTCCCCGCGCTGGGCCGCCGACCCGGCCCTCGGCGAGGTGCGCGCCGTCGCCCGCTACGCCGCCTCAGATGCCTACGCCGCCTACCTCTGGCATCGCGAGGAGGGGCGGATCACCCTCACCCTCACCGGCACCGCCCGGAGCGCCTACGTGCGCGTCCTCGTCCCCCAGGCGATCGCCCGCCTGCCCCTGCGCGTCACCCGCGACGGCGAGGAGGTGCCGGCGCAGCTCGACCTGGCCGGCGAGACGCCCTACGTCGCCGTGCCCGTCGCCGGCGGCGACGCCACGATCACGGTCGAGTGGTGAGGCTCTAATCTCGCTCTAGTAGAACTTATGTCTCCAGAGTGGTATACTATCTAAAGGCGCCCCGCCGCGTCCGAATCACGTAAAGCAGCCCCCCGCGCCGCCCCGTCGCACGCACAGGGCGGCGCGCTGTTCAGATGTATAGATCGAGGTGAGACCATGACCAGCTACGACCCGACGCAGCCCCGGCGCAACGTCGTGCGCCTCAAGGCCCTGCAGCGGGCCAGCCGCCGGCTCGCCGTCACCCGGCTGGCGCCGAACAGCTACAGGGTCACCAGCGCCTCGCAGCCCGGCCGCCAGTACTACGTGCTGATTGACCCCGAGACCCTGAGCGGCCAGTGCACCTGCCCCTGGGCCCAGCACGGCGGCGTCAACTGCAAGCACGTGCTCGCCGTGCTGCGCAGCCACTACGCCGACCAGGGCCGCCTCTCGTTCTGGGCCGACCCCTACGAGGCCCGCCGCCAGCACCGGCCCGTGATCGCCGGCGAGCACCTCTTCGCGACCGTGCGGCGGTAGGGCTCGCTGCGCTCGCCGGGGTGACGTTTGTTCGCTCCGCTCGCCCTGCCCGGAAGCACCCCGGCGAGGCGCAGCCGAGCCGTCACCCCTGGCAAGCAACGCGAGCCCTACCCCGGCGTGCTATACTGCCATGGCCCAATCGCACGTGTCACCGGAGCAGCTATGGCGAAGACTGGCTTCAGGCCGGACCAGCACGGCTACCCCTTCATCAACTCGTGGCGCATGAAGCCCGAGGAGCGGGCCGAGATGCGCCAGACCCTCGCCCACTCCGCCGGCGAGGCCGCCGGCAGCGTCGGCAGCGACCCCTTCGGCATGATCCGCGCCATGGTCGGCCCGGCCCTCAGCGGCTGGATCGAGGGCGCCCTGCCCGACTACTACGGACTCTGCGGCGGCATGGCCTTCTCGGCGGCCGACCACTTCCGCGCGGGGCTGCCCGTGCCCACGGGCCCCGACCCCGCCCGCACCCCCGACAGCGACCGTCCCGACGAGAAGCCGATCCGCGACTACCTCTGGCGCCGCCAGCTCGAGAGCCTCCAGCCCAACGCCTCGGTGCTGCTCTCGTGGATGGTCATGCTGCACCTCCCCATCCCCGGCGCCGGCCCCACCTGGCTGCGCGACCGCACCCGCGAGCAGTTCCAGAACCTCAGGGCCTTCCTCGCCCACGGCCCATGGCCCATCTGCCTGATCGGCAGCTCCACCTCGCCCTTCAACAACCACCAGGTCCTCGCCATCGGCCTCGACGACAACGGCGACGGGACCGGCACGCTCTACCTCTACGACTCCAACGGCCCCGGCGGCGAGCAGACGATCCGCCTCGACATGCGCGGCGAGGTCGTCCAGGCCGTCGAGAGCTGCCCCAGCCCCGAGCGCGGGCCCCTGCGCGGCTTCTTCTGCATGCACTACACC
>DAOLDO010000229.1:0-8389 GCA_035327325.1 Chloroflexaceae bacterium
GGTCATGCCGGCGCCGAAGTTGCGCCCCGTCCCGCCGAGGATCACCACCGTGCCGCCGGTCATGTACTCGCAGCCGTGGTCGCCCACGCCCTCGACCACCGCCGTCGCGCCCGAGTTGCGAACCGCGAAGCGCTCGCCCACCTGCCCCGCGGCGTACAGCTCGCCGCCCGTGGCCCCGTAGAGCAGGGTGTTGCCGGCGATCACATTCTCGTGGGGCGCGTAGCGGGCCCCGGCGTCGGGCGCGATCACGATCGTGCCGCCGGCCATGCCCTTGCCCACGTAGTCGTTGGCGTCGCCTGTGAGCAGCAGCTCCACCCCCGGGGCGTTGAAGGCGCCGAAGCTCTGTCCGGCGCTCCCGCGCAGGCTGACCCTGATCGTGCCCGCCGGCAGACCCTTGTCGCCGTAGAGCTGGCCGATCGCGCCGGCCAGGCGCGCGCCCACCGAGCGGTCGCGGTTGCGGACGCTGTAGCTCAGGGCCACAGGCCCGCGCGCGGCCAGGGCGGCCCGCGTGTCCTGGATCATGCGCTCGTTCAGGCTCTCCTCCGCCGGCAGGGCGTTGCGGCGGCCGCCGTGGCGCAGCTCCGCCCCCGGCCCGACGTGGGCCGCGCCGATCACCGGCGCCAGGTCCAGCTCGTCGGCCCCGGGGCGGCCCAGCCGGCGCTGGCGCAGCAGGTCGCTCCGGCCCACCGCCTCGTCAATCGAGCGCAGGCCCAGGCCGGCCAGCAGCTCGCGCACCTCCTGGGCCAGGTAGCGAAAGAAGGCCATCACCATCTCGGGCTTGCCGGGGAACTTGGCCCTCAGGTCCAGGCGCTGCGTGGCGATGCCCACGGGGCAGGTGTTGTTGTGGCAGGCCCGCGCCATGATGCAGCCCTCGGCCACCAGGGCCGCCGTGCCGAACGAGAACTCGTCGGCGCCGAGCAGCGCCGCGACCACCACGTCGCGCCCGGTCTTCAGGCCGCCGTCCGCCCGCAGGCGCACCCGCCCGCGCAGCCCGTTCAGCACCAGGGTCTGCTGCGTCTCCGCCAGCCCCAGCTCCCACGGGATGCCGGCGTTCTTGATGCTGCTGAGCGGCGCGGCGCCCGTGCCCCCGGCGTGCCCGCTGATCAGGATGCTGTCGGCGTAGCCCTTGGCCACGCCCGCGGCGATCGTGCCCACGCCCGCCGTCGCCACCAGCTTCACGCTCACCCTGGCGTCCGGGTTGACCTGCTTGAGGTCGTAGATCAGCTGGGCCAGGTCCTCGATGCTGTAGATGTCGTGGTGGGGCGGCGGCGAGATCAGGGCCACGCCCGGCACCGTGTGGCGGATCCGCGCGATCTCCTCGTTGACCTTGTGGCCAGGGAGCTGGCCGCCCTCGCCGGGCTTGGCGCCCTGGGCCATCTTGATCTGCAGCTCGGCCGCGCTGGCCAGGTAGGCCGGCGTCACCCCGAAGCGGCCCGAGGCCACCTGCTTGATCCGGCTGTTGCGCTCGTCTTTGTAGCGCGCCTGGTCCTCGCCGCCCTCGCCGCTGTTGGCCATGGCGCCCAGGCGGTTCATGGCCACCGAGAGGGTCTCGTGGGCCTCCGAGCTGGTCGAGCCGTGGCTCATGGCCGCCGTGCTGAAGCGGCGCACGATCGCCTCGATCGGCTCGACCTCGTCCAGCGGCACCGGGGCGCCGGCGGGCAGCAGCTCGAGCAGGTCGCGCGGCTCGATTGGCTCGCGCTCGTTGACCAGCCTGGCGTAGGCCTGGTAGGTCGCGTAGCCCTCGGCGCTCAGGCCGGGGCCGTGGCTGTCGCCGTTGAGCGCGTGGGGGCTGTTGACGGCCTTGTGCAGGGCGTGGACCACCGGCGGGCTGAAGGCGTGCTGCTCGCCATCCTTCTTGAACTTGTAGAAGCCCGGGTGGGTCAGGGCCGGCGCGGGCAGGCCGAAGGCCCTGGCGTGCCGCGCCCGCCCCTCAGCCTCCAGCCGGGCGAAGCCGATGCCGCCGATGCGCGTGGGCGTGCCGGTGAAGCAGGCATCCACGAAGCCCCGCTCCAGGCCCAGGGCCTCGAAGATCTGGGCGCCGCAGTAGCTGTCCAGGGTCGAGATGCCCATCTTCGACATGGTCTTCAGCAGGCCCTTCTCGAGGGCGTGCACGAAGTGGTGCTCGGCCTCCTCGGCCAGGCTCAGCGAGCGCTGGTCGCCCGCCACCTTCTGGGCGGCGCCGGCGGCCCTGCTCTTCACCGCGTCGCGCTCCAGCGCCAGGGCGCGCACGCTGGCCAGGGCCAGGTAGGGGTTGACCGCCTCGGCGCCGTAGCCGACCAGGCAGGCCACGTGGTGCACCTCGCGCGGCTCCCCGCTCTCGCACAGCAGCGAGCAGAGCGTGCGCAGCCCCGTGCGGATCAGGTGGTGGTGCACGGCGCTCACCGCCAGCAGGGCCGGGATCGGCGCGCTCTCCGCGTCCACGCCCCGGTCGCTGACCACCAGGATGCTCGCCCCGCCGCGGATCGCCGCCTCGGCCGCCGCGCATAGCTCGGCCACCCCCGCCTCGAGGCTCCCGCTCAGCGGCATGAGCGCCCGCACCGTGGCCACGGCCAGTAGCGGGTCGCCGTTGGCCCGCAGGGCCGCCAGCCGGGCGTCCGTCAGGATGGGCGAGCGCAGCTGGAGCAGGTGGGCGTGCTCCGGGGTCTCGGCCAGCAGGTTGCGGCGGCGCCCGAGGGCCACGCTCAGCGACATCACCAGCTCCTCGCGCAGCGAGTCGATCGGCGGGTTGGTCACCTCAGCGAAGCGCTGCTTGAAGTAGTGGAAGAGCGGGCGGCCCGGCTCGAGCCGCGAGAGCACCGCCGCCGGCGTGTCGTCGCCCATCGAGCCTACCGGCTCCTGCCCGGTCGCGCCCATCGGCTTCAGCACCACCGCCAGGTCCTCGCTCGAGTAGCCGAACGCGACCTGGAAAGGCTGAAGGCTGAGAGAAGGCTGAAGCTCCGAGCCGGGCCCGCCCGGATTCATCCCTCCTCCCTCATCCTTCATCCTTACCAGGTGCTGGCCCACCCAGGCCTCGTAGGGCCGCTGCGCGGCCAGGTACTCCTTCACGTCCTCGTCGGTGAAGAAGCGCCCCGTCGCGGTGTCCACGGCGATCATCTGGCCCGGGCCGAGCTTGCCCTTGTGGACGATGCGGGCCTCCTCGATCGTGACGGCGCCCACCTCCGAGCCCGAGACGACCAGGCCGTCGTCGGTGACGATGTAGCGGGCGGGGCGCAGGCCGTTACGGTCGAGGGCCGTGCCCACCACGCGCCCGTCCGAGAAGGTCAGGGCGGCCGGGCCGTCCCACGGCTCGACCAGGCAGGCGTGGTACTGGTAGAAGGCCCTGAGCGCCGGGCTCATGTCGGCGATCTTCTCCCACGCCTCCGGCACCAGCATGGCCAGGGCGTGGCGCACGTCGCGCCCGGCCATCACCAGCAGCTCCAGCGCGTTGTCGAGCATGGCCGAGTCGGAGCCACGCTCGTCCAGGGCGGGGATCAGCGCCGCAGGCCCCTCCACCGCGTCGGGCAGGAAGCCCGCGGGCAGGTCGAGCACGGCGTGGCGGGCGCGCATCCAGTTGGCGTTGCCCTGCACCGTGTTGATCTCGCCGTTGTGCGAGAGCATCCTGAAGGGCTGGGCCCGCTCCCAGGTGGGGAAGGTGTTGGTCGAGTAGCGCTGGTGGTAGACGGCGATCGCCGTGGCGTAGGCGGGGTCGCGCAGGTCGGGGTAGAACTCTGCCAGGTTGGCGCCGAGCAGCAGGCCCTTGTAGACCACCGTGCGCGCCGAAAGCGAGGGCACGTAGGCGGCCAGCCCCTCGGCGGCGAAGCGCTGCTCCATCGCCTTGCGGGCCAGGAAGAGCGAGCGCTCGAAGGCGACGTCGTCGAGGCCGGCGGGGCGGGCGAGGATGGCCTGGGCGATGTGGGGCATCGCCGCGTGGGCCCGCTCGCCCAGGGCCTCGGGGTTCACCGGGACGTCGCGCCAGGCCAGCAGGGCGACGCCGCGCCCCGCCAGGGCCTGGGCGACGACCGTACACGAGCGCTCGCGGGCGGCCGCGTCGCGCGGCAGGAAGAAGACGCCGAGCGCCAGGTTCGCCGGGTCGGCGGCGAGCCCCCTGGCCGCCAGCTCGCGCAGCAGCAGCTCGCGGGGGATCTGGGTGAGCACGCCGGCGCCGTCGCCCGTCTTCGCATCGTCGGCCACGGCGCCCCGGTGTTCGAGGTTGCAGAGGGCCTCGAGGGCCATCGCGAGCGTGTCGTGGGCGGGGCGGCCGTCAATGCGGGCCACAAAGCCGATCCCGCAGGCGTCGTGCTCGAAGCGCGGGTCGTACAGGCTGTGGGGCGCGGGCGCAGGAAAGCTCATCGCTGTCACCTTACTCGCTACAAAAAGACAGGCGCCCGCCTTGCCTCGGTGCTGTGAGGCGAAGGCGAGCGCCATTCTCGCGGTCTGGTCGCCGGGGGCGGCTGATGCTGAGACGGCCCCTGCGGCGCAGCGGCGCGCGTGCAGGGGCACTGTGGTGCGTCGCGGCACCTGGCCGGCCAGGTGCCGGCGGGAGCGGGCCTGCGTGCTCGGGGACGGAGTGTTGGGTCGCTGGCTGGGCGCAAAACGCCCCCCGCGCTCATCTGTGAGCGGCGGGCGGCGCGGCTGCGCACCGGGCGCAAGGTTTAATACCGGTTGGGTATCAGCGCGTACTATACACGGCGGTGCTGGCCTTGTCAAGGTTTTTTGTGCGTACTGTCCAAGATCGGCCGCCCCCTGGCGCGCCACACGCCCCGGCCTTTGTGCAAACCTGTCAGCCGGTGCCCTGGTAAAGGCGCCATGGTAGAATGGGCGCGCCATGAAGACGCCCCGCATCGCCTTCTGCAGCCCCGTCAACCCGGCCCCCTCGGGCATCTCCGACTATGCCGAGGAGCTGCTGCCCTACCTGGGCCAGTACGCCGAGCTCACCCTGTTCGTGGACGACGGGCTGCGCCCGTCCAACGCCCGCCTCGCCCAGCATCTCGAGGTGCTGCCCCTCCGCCGGCTTGGGCGCGAGCTGCGCCGGCGCCCCTATGATGCCCTGGTCTACCACATGGGCAATAGCCCCGCCCACGCCGGCATCTGGCGCCAGGCCCAGCGGCTGCCCGGCGTGGTGGTGCTCCACGACTTCGTGCTGCACCACTTCATGCTCTGGTACGCGGCCAACGCTCGCCGCGATGTGCAGCTCTACGTGCGCGAGATGGGCGAGCGCTACGGCGCGGCCGGCGCCCATATCGCCCAGCTCATGATCCGCTCGCGCTTCACCGACGCCGCCTTCGACTTCCCCTGCTGCGAGCCCGTCCTCGCCGCCGCCCGCGGCCTGGTTGTCCACAGCGCCTTTGTGCGCGACCGCGCCGCCGCCATCAGGCCCGACCTGCCCGCCGCCGTCGTCCCCATGGGCGTGCCCCTGCCGCCCGCCGTCGGCCGCGACGAGGCCAGGGCCCGCCTCGGCCTGCCGCAGGGCGCCGCCATCCTGGCCGGCTTCGGCCACATCAACGCCTGGAAGCGCGTCGAGCCCACTCTGCGCGCCCTGGCCGCCCTGCGCGCCGAGGGCCTCGACGCCCGCTACATCCTGGTCGGCAGCGTCTCGCCCAACTACGACCTCAAGGGCCTGCTCGCTCGCTCGCGCCTCGGCGACGCCGTCACCGTCACCGGCTATGTGCCCCGCGCCCAGTTCGAGGACTACGTCGCCGCGGCCGACCTCTGCGTCAACCTGCGCTTCCCCACCGGCGGCGAGACCAGCGCCAGCCTGCTGCGCCTGCTCGGCGCCGGCCGCCCCACCCTGGTCAGCGCCGTGGGCGCCTTCGCCGAGCTGCCCCCCGGCGTCGCCGCCCAGGTTGACCCGGGCCCCGTCGAGGGCGACCAGATCCTGGCCTACTGCCGCCTCCTGCTCGCTCGCCCCGAGCTCGCCGCCGTCCTCGGCGCCCGGGCCCGAGCCTTCGTCGCCGCCGAGCATACCCTCGAGCGGGCCGCCCTCGGCTACGCCCGCTTCCTCGCCCGCCTCTACCGCTGGCCCGCCCTCGCCCGTGTCCGCGACCGGCCCCTCTGGGAGGAGGCCGGGAGCCCAGGAGGCCAGCTCGGCACGGCGCGTTCACCAGCTCAGCCTGGCGCCCCTGGGCTCCCTCGCTCCGACCGGGGCGCGGCGACGGCGCTCCCAGGGCCGCTGGCGCAGCCCGAGCGAGGCCCCGCTCAGGGCCTCCTGGTCACGGCTGCGGCGCGGGCCGCCGCCGAGCTCGGGCTCACCGAGGACGACCTGCCCGCGCTGCGGGCCCTGGCCGGGCGCATCGCCGAGCTCGAGCGGGCGTAAGGGCAGCCCGCGTGGCCGCCCCCCGCGCTCCCTCGGGCGTAAGGGCGGCCCGGCGTGGCCGCCCCGCTGCCCCCGTGCCTCGTCAGGGCGGTCCAGGGTGGCCGCCCCGCTGCCCCCGTGCCTCGTAAGGGCGGCCCAGGGTGGCCGCCCCGGCGCGCCCCGTGCCCTGTAACTCCCGCCCCTACACTGAGAGGTGCGGGGTCCATAACGCGATGCGTCATCCCTCCCCGTCAAAGCTCAAATGGGTAGATAACCGCTGCCGGCGGCCGCGCCGCCACCAGCCGGGAAGGATACCTCCCATGCTCACCAGAACCCAGCGCGAGCGCATCCTCTGCCACCTCCAGCGGGGCTGGAAGCTGCCCGACAGCCTCGTCAAGGAGCTCTGGGAGGCGTACGAGGCCCTCGAGCGCGGGGCCACAGGCCCGCGGCCGCACGAGAGCCACGCGACGCGTCACGACCCGCCCGGTCGCGCCGAGACGACCAAGCCGTCCGAGCGCCGGCCTTAGCCCGTCAGGCCGCGGGGCTGCCGCACGCGCCTCGCCATGGTCCCCGCTCAGATGTCGGGTTCGACGTACTCCTCGACCCGCACGAGGCGGATCTCCTGGCCTCCGCCGCCCCCCTCGCGGGCCTGGGCGGCGAGCTCGCGGGCCCTGGCCTCGTCCTCGATGCCCTCGGCATCAGTCTGTGTCGTCAGCGGCGCCCAGTGGGGCTCGTCGGGCCGCTTGGCCTCGATGCGCCAGTATCTCCGCAGGTGCATAGCTTCCTCCTCTGGCTGTCCGTCCTGGGGGCGATATAGCAATCCGGGGGCCGAATTGGGGCGGCCACGGCCTGCGCGCCGCTGTGGTGTCCGCCGCCGGGGCAGGACAAGAATGCGCGGATTGTCTCTGTCGCGCCCCTTGTCCTGGTGCTACGATAGACTCCGGCAGGACAAGTGAGAGGCGGAGGTTTATGGCTGTGCAGTCCCGGGCCGAGGGGCCCCCGGCCCGCGTCGGCTTCACGCGGACCGACCTGACAATGGTGGCGGTTGTGCTGATCTGGGGCGCGAACTTCAGCGTCACCAAGATCGCCCTGCAGCAGATCCCGCCCCTGGCCTTCGCCGGGCTGCGCTTTGTGTTCGCGAGCGCGCTGCTCTGGGCGGTGCTCCGGGCGACCGAAGGCGCCCGGCCGCTTCCGCCGGGCGCCCTGCGCAAGCTGATCTGGCTCGGCGTGGTCGGCAACTCGATCTACCAGCTCGGCTTTCTGCTCGGCCTGTCCTACACCACGGCCGCCAACGCCTCGCTGATCATCGCCACCACGCCGGCCATGGTGGCCGCCGCGGGCGCCGCCCTGGGGATCGAGCGGCTGCGCCGCGTCGCGGTCGTGGGCATCGCCCTGGCGATCGGCGGCGTGGTCCTGATCCTTTCGGCCCGCGGCCTCAGTTTCGGCTCCACGGGCGTGCTGGGCGACTTGCTGCTGCTCGGCTGCGCGATCAGCTGGACGGTCTACACCCTCGGCGTGCGCTCCCTCGGCGGCGGCCTCTCGCCCCTGGCCATCACCACCTGGACGACGATCACCGGCACGCCCGGGCTCCTGCTGATCGGCCTGCCCCAGCTGGTGGGCACCGACTGGCTCGCCGTCGGCCCCGCGGCCTGGGTCGGGCTGGCCTACTCGACGGTTCTGGGCGTCGTGGTCGCCTACCTGCTCTGGAACAACAGCGTGCGCGTCGCCGGCAGCAACAAGACGGCGATCTACGGCACGGCCATCCCCCTGGTCGCCACCCTCGTGGCCTGGCCCGTCCTCGGCGAGGCCCCCACCCTCATCCAGGGCGTCGGCGCGGCCCTGATCGTCACGGGGGTGCTGCTGACCCGGCGCCAGTAGGGTGTTCCGGCCGGGCCGGGCGGTTCCGCACGGCGCTTCCCTGGTCCACTAGAGGATCGGTCCCACATTAACACGGGTAGGCAGGCGGCCGGTCAGCTTCCGCCGGGACGGTGGGACCGGCCGGGGCGCCACCCCGCGCCAGGGGCACCTGAACGGCAGCGCCCACGTGGCATGACAACGGGCTAGACGGCACAGCAGAGGCAGACGCCTTAAGGGGCCCAGGGGCGGAGCCCCGGCGCG
>DAOLDO010000230.1:0-8372 GCA_035327325.1 Chloroflexaceae bacterium
ACGTAGCCCAGCCCCGCCCGCATGTCGGCCAGCACCGAGGCCCGCGGGCCCGGCCGCGCCGCCGGCTGCGGGATGCGGAAGAAGAGCAGGGGCATGATGCCAAGGGCCGCCGTCGCGACGTCGATCAGCAGGATGCCCTGGACCGAGATGAAGCCCAGCAGCAGCGCGCCAAGGGGCGGCGCGGCGATCATGGTCAGGCCCTGCAGCATCTGGTTCAGCCCGGCCACCCGTGTCAGCTGCCCCTGCGGCACCATCAGCGAGGTCGAGGCCTGCATCGCCGGGAACTGGAAGACCTGCATCGTGGCCCGCAGCAGGGTCGCCGCGTAGATGTGCCAGATCTGGATGGTGCCCGTGGCGAAGAGTGCCGCCAGGGCCAGCACGCCCATGGCCGCCACAGCGTCGGCGACGATCATGACCACGCGGCGGTTCCAGCGGTCCACCAGGGCGCCGGCCAGGGGGCCGAGCAGCACGTTCGGCAGCAGCGCGGCCAGGCTGGCCAGGGCCAGGGTCGTGGCCGACCCTGTGGTCTGGGTGAGCCACCAGATCACGGCGAACTGCACCAGCGACGTGCCGAACATCGAGAGGGCCTGGGCGCCCCAGATGGTGAAGAAGCGGATCTGCCAGCGCTCGCCGTCGGACATACGGGCCTCCTTGATTCTGGGCGCACGGAGCCAGGCCCGGGGCGCCCGCCCCGCGCTGCTGCCGCGCTCTGCCGTGAGGCTACTCCTGGTCGGGTCGCTCCTCAGGGATGTAGGTCGGGAAGTAGGCGACGAACAGGTGGTAGAGCCTGGTGCCGGGCGCCGGCGCGCCCCGCTCCTCCGGGTTCGGGCAGAACTCCTTGATCAGCTCGCCGAGGCGTTCGTGCAGCTCGGCCGCCCGCTCGGGGGTGAGGCGCATCGGCACGCGGCCCAGCGTGATCTTGCGCTCGTCCGGCGCTTCGTCGCGCAGGTCGATCAGCCCCGCGGCGATCCCGCGCCGCAGGTCCTGCTTGAGGCCGTCGAGCATGGTGCTGAACATCATGTCCACCGTGTCGTCGGCGCCGGGCGCGCTGAGGGCGAGCAGGGCCTGGTCAACCCGGTACGAACTGGCGACCGCGCCGTACTGCTTCTCGATGATGCCCGAGACCACCCGCGTCCCCACCACCCGGATCAGGCCGCGCTCCTCCAGCAGGTTGATGTGGTAGTAGAGCTTGGTCTGCGGCAGCTCGAGGCTCGCGGCCAGCCGCTTGACCGGCTGCGGCTCCATCACGAGCAGCTCCAGGATGCGCAGGCGGATCGGGTCGGCGATGATGCGCACGGTCTCGAGGTCGGAGATCAGCAGCTCGGGGAGCGGCGGGGCGCTCGCGCTCTGGCTCGGCTCCGGGTGGGTCGCGTCGCTCATTTTGCTTCGCCTCAACGTTCAAACTTGTTTGAATGATGCAACAGAACTCAGCGTTCGAGATCAGTCTTAAGACCGATGAATTGTACCATAGTACTCCACCCCGGCCCCCCGGAACAAAGCGTGCAGCGTGCATAATGGGAGGCGTCGGCCGTAACCCCGCCAGGCGCTCGTTAGTTATATGTGATGCGGGCGGCCCGAGCCGCCCGCCGGGAGCGGGAGAAGAAGCGAGGAGCTGTGTCGGACGCCGAGCTGGTCGCGCGCCTGAAGGATCGGGACGAGGACGCCTACCGCGAGGTGCTGGCGCGCTACAGCGACCCTCTTTACCGCTACCTCTACGGCATCACCGGCGAGGCCCAGCTCAGCCAGGACCTGCTCGGCGAGACTTTTCTGCGCGTGGTCGAGCAGATCGACCGCTACACCTACAGGGGCGCGCCCTTCAAGTCCTGGCTCTACCGCATCGCCCACAACCTGGCGATCAGCGCCGTGACTCGCGAGCGCCGCATGGTCGCCGTGCCCGACCTCGAGCAGGTGGCCCGGCCGATCACCGATCCGGCCATCAGGGTCGCCGACCAGCTCGAGCAGGCCGCGCTGCGCTCCGCCCTGCGCACCTCGCTGCCCGAGCTGACCGAGGAGCAGCAGCAGGTGATCGTGCTGCGCTTTTTGAGCGGGCTGAGCCTGGCGGAGACGGCGGAGGCGATGGGCAAGAACGAGAATGCGATCAAGCAGCTCCAGTTTCGCGCCCTCCGCGCGCTGGAGCGGCAGATAGAACGGCGCACCAGCCATGGATGAGCGACTTGGCGACATCCTCGCAACCTGCCTCCAGCGCATCGAGGCCGGCGCCACAGTGGACGAGTGCCTCGCGGCCTACCCCGCCGAGCGCGCCGCCGTCGAGCCCCTGCTGCGCGTCGCGACCCGTCTCCAGGCGCTGCCGCGGCCCGCGCCCCTGTCGGCCGCGGCCCAGGCGGCGGTCACCAGCCAGGTGCTGAGCCAGCTCACCGCCCCGCGTCTCGCGGCGCCGGGGGCCGTGCAGGCCCACCCACCGCCCGCGCCGGGGCGGCTCGACCCGAGCGCGCTCCTGGCCGGCGTCCTGCGCGCGGTCGGCTACCGCGGGCCCCTCGCCCAGCCGTGGCTGCGCCTGGGCGCCCTCGGCCTGGCCCTCCTGCTCGCCGTGGCCCTCGCCGCCACGGCCTACGCCGTGGCCCGGGCCATCTTCCCGCCCCGCGCAGGGCCCGCGGCCCTGGCGCCGGCCAGCAGCTTCGCGCTGGAGGGGCCGATCGAGGCGCTCGGCGAGGCCACGATCGTGATCGCGGGCATCACCCTCGACCTCGGGCCGGAGACCACGTTCGCCGGCACGCCCGGGGTCGGCGCCATAGCCCGCGCCACGGGGCAGATCCGCGACGACGGCACCCTCCTGGCGGAGACGATCACGGTGGCGGGCGCCGCCGTGGACGCGGCGCCCACCGCCCCAGTAGAGGCCCCGACGGAGGCGCCCCTCGCCGTCGCGACCGCGGCCCCAACCGCCACGGCGGAGCCCGCGCCGACGACCGCTCCCACCGCCGCGCCAGCCGCGCCAGAGGAGCCATTCGCGCGCCTGCGCCGGCTGCTCGAGGCGGGCCGTGAGGACGGGCGGGCCGGCCCGCAGGGGCAGCAGTTCCTGTCCAGGCTCGACGGGGCCGAGCAGGCCCTCGCCCAGGGCGACGGGCAGCGCGCCGGCGACCAGCTGCGCGACCTCTTCCAGCGGCTGCGCGAGCAGGCCCGCGAGGGCCGGGCCGACCCCGCCTTCGTCCAGGAGGCCCAGGCCCTGCTCCGGGAGATCGAGCTGGCCTACGGCCTGCGCGCCATCCCCGACGAGGAGCGCGGGGGCGGCGGGGGCGACGACGACGACGAGCGGGGCAGGGACAACGACGACGATGACGACTGAGCGGTGGCCGCGGGGTCGGCCCGCCCCCACCAACGCCAGGTACGGGCGACCCCACGTGGTCGCCCGGCCTGGGGGCGCTACTCCGCCTCCGGCGCGGACGCGCTGGCAGCATCGCCCGTAACCTTCGGCCGGGCCGCGTGTTCTAAATGAAACCACAGCAGCCTGTCGGGACGTAAGGGCGCCCCAACGTGGGCGCCCACGCTGGGGCGCCCCAACGCACGCCGGCCACAGCCCAGAAGATCACGGAGGCCCCGATGTATTTGCTCTTCCTGCTCGCCCTGATGCTCCTGGTCCCCGCCTGCGCCGCCGCCCAGACCTGGCGCGAGCTGCGCCGCGCGGCCCCCTCCGACGACCCGGCCTCCCGGTAGCCGACCTGCCGTACGCGCCCACCCCAGACAGAGAGGAGCACCGCCCGGTGACAGTGGCAAGTCTGATCGGAACGACGCTCGGCGGGTACGCCGTCGAGGCCCTGCTCGGCAGCGGCGGGATGGCCACCGTCTACCGCGGCCTCGACCTGCACCTCCGTCGCCCCGTGGCGATCAAGGTCCTCGCCGGCGGCGCGGCGGCGCTGCCTGGCTTCGCCGAGCGCTTCCGCCAGGAGGCCCGCCTGGCCGCCAACCTGCGCCACCCCAACATCGTCCAGATCTACGCCCTCGGCGAGGAGCGCGGCCTGACCTATATGGTCCAGGAGCTGCTGCCGGGGCCCACCCTCGAGCAGCGCATGGCCGAGGTAGCCCGCGGCGGCGCCTTCAGCCCCGATGAGGCCGTGGCGATCGTCGCCCAGCTCGCCGCCGCCCTGGACGCGGCCCACGCCGTCGGCATCGTCCACCGCGACGTGAAGCCCGCCAACGCCCTCTGGAACGGGGCGGGCGCCCTGGTGCTCACCGACTTCGGCATCGCCAAGGACCTCGGCGGCGTCACCCAGACCCAGGTGGGCGTGGTCATGGGCACGCCCACCCACATGGCGCCCGAGCAGGCCCAGGGCCTGCCCCTCACCCCCGCCACCGACATCTACGCCCTGGGCATCATCCTCTACGAACTGCTGACCGGCCAGGTGCCCTTCGCGGCGCCCGACGCCCTCGCCGTGTTGCTCCAGCACGTGCAGGACGCGCCGACGCCCCCGCGGGCCCTGCGCCCCGACCTGCCGCCAGCGGTCGAGGCGGTGGTCATGCGAGCGCTGGCCAAGGACCCGGCGGCGCGCCACCCCAGGGCGGGCGCCCTCGCCGACGCGCTCCGCCAGGCCTGGGCCCCGCCGCCCGTCGCCGCCGTCCACGGCGTCCCCACGACGCGCTGGTCGCCAACGACTGCGGGGCAGCCCACCACCGCGACCCCCGTGCCGGGCGCGCCGCCTGTCGCGCCGCCCGCACCCGCGCCGGTGGCCCGCCGGCCCCAGCCCGCGCCCGCCGCCCCGGCGCGCCGCGCCACCCTGCTGCCCGCCCTCGGCGCCCTGCTCCTGCTGGCCTTCGTCGCCGCGGCGCTCCTGGCCATGCGGGGCGGGACGGGCGAGGAGCGGCAGGCCGCGGCGCCCACAGCGTCCGCCCCCGCGCCCGAGCCCCCCGCGCCCGCCGCGGAGGAGCCGGACGGCCCGGCCGCCGCGGTCTACGACTTGCTCGCCACAAGCGTGCGCGAGGGGCGCGCCGGGCCCCAGGGCGAGGCGCTGCTCGCCACCCTCGACAGCGCCCGCCAGTCCCTCGACCAGGGCGACGCCGCGGGGGCCGCCGCGCAGCTCGCCGCCCTCCAGCGCGGGCTGCTCGAGGAGGCGCGGTCCGGCGCCCTCGCGCCCGACCTGCTGCGCCGGGCCCTCACCGGCCTCGACGCCATCGCCGACGAGCACCAGCTCGGCCTGCCGCTAGCCGTGGACGACTGACCCCGCCGCGAGGACGCCTATGCCGCCGCTGACGCTCCTGGGCCGTCTGCGCGACCGCCCCCTCGAGCTGGAGCTGCTGATCACCGCGAGCCTGCTGCTCTTCGCCGGCCTCGGGGCGATCATCCTGGGCTCCGGCGGGAGCGTGCGCTGGATGGACCTGGCCATCGCCGGCGCCTTCGTCGGGCTGTTCGTCGGCCTGAGCCTGGCCCTGGCCCTGCGCGGCTGGGGCGAGGACCCGGTGCTGCTGCCCCTGGCCGCCTTCCTGGCCTGCCTCGGCCTGCTGATGACCCGCCGCCTCGAGCCCGACCTGGCGGCCCGCTATGGCGACCTCTACGGCGCGATCGCCCTCAAGCAGGTGGTCTGGGTCCTCGGCGGCGCCGTCGTCCTCGCCGTGGTCAGCTTCGCGCCCTGGCGCCTGCGCTGGCTCAAGCACTACCGCTACAGCTGGCTGCTGCTCGGCCTCATCCTCGTCGCGGCCGCCGCCCTCTTCGGCGTCGAGCGCAATGGCGCCCGGCTCTGGCTCGACCTGGGGCCGTTTCAGCTCCAGCCCGTCGAGCTGCTCAAGATCCTGCTGGTGGTCTACCTGGCCACCTACCTCGACGCCCGGCGCGACCTGCTCGGGCGCGGGGCCCTGCGCCTCGGCCGGCTCGCCCTGCCGCCCCTGCCCTACCTGCTGCCCCTCGGGGCGATGTGGGGCCTGACGATCGGCCTGATCGTCGTGCAGAAGGACCTGGGCGCGGCCCTGCTCTTCTTCGTGATCTTCCTGGCCATGCTCTACCTGGTGACGGGCCAGGTCGGCTACGTGGTCGCCGGCATGCTCGCCTTCGCCCTCGGCGCCGCGGCCCTCTACCCCATGTTCGGCCACGTGCGCGTGCGCGTGGACGCCTGGCGCGACCCATGGGCCGACCCGACCGGCGGCGGCTACCAGATCATCCAGGGCCTCTACGCCCTGGCCAGCGGCGGCTGGGCGGGCGCGGGGCTCGGCCAGGGCGACCCGACGGCGGTGCCCGAGAGCCACACCGACTTCGTCTTCACCTCGATCGGCGAGGAGCTAGGCTTCGTCGGCGCGGCGGGCGTGCTGCTCGCCTACGCCCTCTTCGCCCTGCGGGGCTACCAGGTGGCCCTGCGCGCCCGTGACGGCTTCGCCCAGCTGCTGGCCGCCGGGCTCACCACGGCCATCGTCGCCCAGGCCGTGATTATCACCGCCGGCACCACCAACCTCATCCCGCTCACCGGCATCACCCTGCCCTTCATCAGCTACGGCGGCTCGTCCACCCTGGTCAACTTCGCTATGGTCGGCATCCTCCTGCGCATCTCGGCGCCGGCCAGGCCGCCCCACCTCGGGTAGGCCCCAGATGATGCAGCCATCCCCCCCATCCCGCGCCCGGCGCGCCGTCGCCTGGCTGGCCCTGGCCCTCGGGCTCGCCCTGCTCGCGGCCGGCCTGCTGCTGCCCGATAGCCTCCAGTGGCGGCTCCAGCTGCTCACCGGCCTCTGGTTGCTCTCGCTGCTGCCCCGGGCGGCCCTGCGCCGCGTGGCCCCGCCGGCGCGCGGCTTCGGCCACCTCGCCCTGCTCGCCTGCCTCGGCCTCGGCGCCGTGGGCCTGCAGCTGGCCCGCGAGCAGGTCAGCCAGGCCAGCGCGACCCGCGCCCGCGTCGCGGCAATGCGCCAGGTCGCGGCGCGCCCCGACGAGCAGCCGGTGCGCCCGGCCGACCGCACCGCCCTCGGCAGCGGTAGGGTCTGGCCGGTCGCCACCACCACGATCACCCGCGGGCAGATCCTCGACCGCGCCGGCGCCGTGCTGGCGACGACCCAGGACGGCCGGCGCGTCTACCCCAACCCCGACCTCGGCCACCTCGTCGGCTTCCAGAGCCGGCTCTACGGTGTGAGTGGCGTCGAGGCCAGCTTCGACGCCGCCCTCTCAGGCACCGACGCCCTCTCGCCCACCGCCCTGCTCGAGGCGCGGCTGCTCGGCACCTCCCCGCCCGCGGCGGCCGGCGCCGATGTCGTCCTCACCCTCGACAGCGGGCTCCAGCAGGTCGCCCAGACCGCCCTCGGCGAGCGGGTCGGCGCCGTCGTGCTGCTCGACACGCAGACCGGGGCCATCCTCGCCATGGCCAGCTACCCGCGCTTCGACCCCAACGCCCTCGTCCTGCCGGCCACCGCGAGCCAGGCCGACGTGGACCGGGCCCAGGCGGCCTGGGCCGAACTGACGGGGCGCGGCGACAGCCCCCTGCTCAACCGAGCGGCCCAGGGGCGCTACCCGCCCGGCTCGGTGATCAAGACCCTCACCGCCGCCGCCGCCCTCGACGCGGGGGTGCTCGCCGGCCCCGAGGCCCAGGTCACCTGCCCCGACCGGCTGGAGACCGAGGCGGGCGCGCCGCCCGTGCGCAACGCGGTCGAGGACCTGGACCGGCGCACCGGCAGCCCCTCCGACCTCTTCCGCGTCTTCGCCTTCTCGTGCAACACCGCCTTCGCCCAGATCGGGCTGGCCCTGGGGCCCGAGCGCTTTGCCGACTACGCCGCCCGCTTCGGCCTCGGCCTCGCCGACGCGGGGCCGCGCCCGGCCGACCTGCGCGACCTCCCCGCCGACGCGGGCACGATCGCCGGCGACGCCGCCTTCCTCGCCCGCCCGGTCGCCCTGGCCGACACCGCCTTCGGCCAGGGGCAGGCCCTGGTGACGCCCCTCGACATGGCCCAGATGGTCGCCGCCGTCGCCAACGACGGCCGGCTCATGCGGCCCCACCTGGTGCAGGAGGTGCGCGAGGGGGGCGCGGTGTCCTACAGGGCCGAGCCGGAGGTGCTGCGGGAGGTGATCAGCCCGGAGGCGGCGCGGCAGCTGCGCGCCGTGATGGGGCGCTCGGTCGAGATCGGCTACGCCGCGCCGGCCGCCCTGCCCGGGGTGAGCGTCGGCGCCAAGACCGGCACCGCCGAGACGGCCACCGACGCGCCCCACTCCTGGTTCGTCGCCCTCGCCCCCGTCGAGCAGCCCCGCTTCGCCATCGCCGCGGTCGTCGAGTTCGGCGGCGAGGGCAGCCGCGGGGCCCTCCCCGTGGCCCGCCAGGTGCTCGCCGCCGCCCTGGGGGTGCAGCCGTGATGCGGCATGCACCATGCACCATGCAGAAAGCGGAGCGTCACGGCCCGCTTCTGCTCCTAGTACTCCGTCCGAGCATTCTTGTGTGGTTGAGGGTGATCGGCTATCCTGA
>DAOLDO010000231.1:0-8335 GCA_035327325.1 Chloroflexaceae bacterium
GGAGGCGGGCGAGGGCGGCCTTGTAGCGGGCCTCGTCGTAGGGCTTGCCGGAGGCCATGACGTCGAAGATCTCGGCCATGACGGCGGTGGCGATCAGCTCGCGGGCGCCCTCGCGGGTGTGGCCCTCGGCGACGAGGCGCTCGAGCGTCTGGCGCACCTCGGGCGGCTCGTCCATGGCGAGCTGGTTGTCCACCACCTCGAGGATGGCGGCGCGCAGGGCGGGGTTCGCGGCGGGGATGTCGGTGGGCGAGGCTGCGGCGGGAGTGGCCGCCCGTCCGCGGGGGCGGCGGCGCTGCTGGGGCATGCTGGCACCTCCTTGGGCGAAGTCGCCCGTATGATACAGGAGATCGGCGGCCCTGTGGTATAGTTGGCGCACCCTTCTTGCCCCAGGAGCCAACGATGAGCACCTCGCACTGGCACGCCACGCTCGAGCGCCCGCCCCTGCCCGACGACGAACCGCCGGCGCGGGCCGAGGTGGCGGTGGTCGGCGGGGGGGTGCTGGGCGCCATGGCGGCCTACTGGCTGGCGCGGGCCGGCGCGCGGCCCGTGCTGATCGAGCGGGGCGGCCCGGCGGCGGGCGCGAGCGGCCACAACGGCGGCCTGTGCAGCGCCGGCACGGCCGAGGGCTACCCCGAGGCCGTCGCGCGCGTGGGGCGGCGCACGGCCCGCGACGTCTGGGCCCTGTCCCGCGACGGCGTCGCGCTGCTCCAGGCCGTTGTGGCCGAGGAGGGGATCGAGTGCCAGCTGCGGCCCACAGGCAACCTGGGGCTGGCCCTCGACGAGGGGCAGCTGGCCACCTTCGGGCGGGCCGCGGCCATGCTGCGCGAGGACGGCTTCGGCGGGGTGGAACTGCTCGACCGGGACGGTGCCGCGGCGGCCCTGGGGGCGGAACTGGGGCCCGAGGTGGTGGGCGGCAAGCTCAACCGCGACGCGGCGAGCCTGCACTCGGCCCGGCTGGTCCACGGGGTGCTGGCGGCGGCGGCGCGCCGCGGCGCCCGGCTCTGCTGGGGGGCCGAGGCGCGCGCCCTGCGGGCGGCGGGCGGGCTGGTGGTGGTGGAGACGAGCCGGGGCGCGATCGAGGCGGGCGCGGCGGTGGTGGCCGTGAATGCGTGGGGCGGCGACTTGCTGCCGGGGCTGGCGGGCGTAATCACGCCCGTGCGCGGGCAGGCCCTGGCGACGGCGCGCATGGCGCCGACGCTGCGGCGCGCCTTCGGGGCGAGCCTGACGCCCACGGGCGAGTACGGGCAGCAGACGCCCGACGGCGCGGTGATCTTCGGGGGGTGCAGGGCAGTGGCCCCGGGGCGCGATGTCGGGGCGCGCGAGATGGTGCCGACCGAGGTGGTGCAGGCCGCCATCGAGGGTGCCCTGGGGCGGCTGTTCCCCGCTCTGGCGGGCGTGCCGGTCGAGCGACGCTGGGCCGGGCTGATGGGCTTCACGGCCGACTACCTGCCGGTGGCGGGGGCGGCGCCGGGCGCGCCGGGCGTGTGGTTCGCGGGCGGGTTCTGCGGGCACGGCATGCCCTTCGCGGCACCGCTGGGGCGGCTGCTGGCCGAGGCGGCCCTGGCGGGCGTCGCGCCGGCGGGGCTCGCGCCGCTCAGCCTGGGCCGGGCGAGCCTGGCCCTGTAGAGGGCGGCAGGTCAGTCGTCGCGGGGGAACAGACTCCGGGCGGTGAGGGGGGCTCCCGGCAGCACGCGCGAGGCGAGGGGCTGCTCGCCGGCGAAGGTGCCGAGGACGCTGTAGGCATCGCCCTCGAGAGCCAGGACCTCGACGCTGCGGGCCGCCGGGTCGGCGATCCAGTACTCGCGCACGCCGACGCGGGCGTAGGCGCCGCGCTTACCGGCGACGGGGTCGCGGTCGTAGGCGGCGGTGCTGGGTGAGGCGATCTCGACCACCAGGTCGGGTGGGCCGACCAGGCGCTTCGCGGCGACGACGTGCATGCGCTCCTTGAGGACTACGGCGAGGTCGGGGCGCAGGGTGATTGGCCCCGCGTCGATATCGGGGCTGCTGTAGACGTGCCCGAGACCAAACTCTTCGAACGTGGCAAAGAGACGCGCGCCGATCGAGATGACCAGTCGCTCGTGCTCGGGGGTGGGTGCGGGGGCCATGTAGAGCACTCCGTCTATGATCTCGTAGCGGAACCCCTCCGGGTCGGGCAGGCGCGCGTAGTCGGCGTACGTCCAGTGGCCCTGGCGGGGGCCGGGGACGTGGCTGGCGCGCACGACCGTGGTCGCCGTGTCGGGGATGGTGCTCATGGCTGCTCCTCGCCTGGCTGCCGCTCGCATCGTCTGAGTGCTCCTCGCCATGATAGCATACTCCTTCGCCTCGCCCGACCGTTTCCGTGTGAGCCCAGGATACTGCCCGGCTGTGACAGCGGCTGTCACAGCCGGGCGGCCCGTGATAGATCACCTGCTTTGACCCCTTGACGATATATCGCTAGCGTGCTATACTCGACACATCACGATATATCGTTATTGAAGGAGCAGAGGATCATGCATAAGCGACACCACGACCACAGGCGCGGCGGGCGCCCCCACCACGAGCGCGGGCACGACGAGGGGGGGTGGGGGGAGGGCCGCGGCTGGGGCCGCTTCGGGCGGCGCGGCCCCGGGCCGTTCTGGTTTGGCCCCGGGCGCCGCGGCCGCTCGGGGGGGCCGTTCGGCCCGTTCGGGCCCTTCGGCGACGACGCGTTCGGCGGCGGGCCGCCGCGCAGGCAGCGGCGCGGCGACATCAGGTTCGCCCTGCTCGAGCTGCTGGCCGAGCAGCCGCGCCACGGCTACGACCTGATCAAGGAGCTGGAGCGCCGCTTCGGCGGCTTCTACAGGCCCAGCCCGGGCTCGGTCTACCCGACGCTCCAGCTGCTCGAGGACGAGGGCCACCTGACCAGCGAGCTGGTCGAGGGCAAGCGGGTCTACACGATCACCGAGAGCGGCCGACAGCTCCTGGCCCAGCGCGAGCCGGGCCGCGGCCCCGGGCGCCCGCCCTTCGGCCCCATGGGCGGCCGCGAGGAGCTGAGCGAGCTGCGCCACAGCGCGGCGGCCCTCGCCGAGGTGGTGCTGCAGGCGGCCCGCCACGGCACGCCCGAGCAGGTGCGGGCGATCATGGGCGTCCTCGAGCGGGCCCGCCGCGAGATCTACGGCGTGCTCGCGGGCGACCGCGAGCGCCAGGGCGAGTAGCCCGCGCTACCGCCGATCATGGCACGAGCAAGCCCCAGGCTGACACCTGGGGCTTCGCTCATGCCCACGCGGCTAAGCACAGCGCGGAGGCTCCCGGTTTTACCACGAAGCGCACGAAGGTCACGAAGGCGCGAGCGACGCTGTGCCGCTACGAGCCCTTCCGAAGCCGCTCGCTCATCTCAGGCGCCGAGTGCCGACGCCAGAGTTGCTCAAGCCCTTCGCGCTCTTCGTGGCCTTCGTGGTAAAAGACGAGCGACCAATGTCCACCGAAGCGTACTAGGCGGCGGGGTCGGCGGTGACGAGGGCGAGGGCGAGGCCGTCGTAGCCCTTGGTGCCAACGGTCTGGAGGGCCGTGGCGGTCACGCGGGGCTCGGCGGCAACCGCTTCGACGAAGCGCCTGATGCCCTGCACGCTGGCGTCGCGGCTGCCGGGGTCAGTCACCTCGCCGCCGCGCACGACGTTATCCACGACAATCAGGCTGCCCCGGCGGCACATCGCCAGGGACAGCCGAAAGTAGTCGGCCGTGCTCGCCTTGTCGGCGTCAATGAACACCAGGTCGAACGGGCCGAGCCCCTCGGCGGCGAGCCCGGGCAAGGTCGCGAGGGCCGGGCCCACGCGCACCTCCGCGACCTCCGCCAGGCCGGCCCGGGCGAGGTTGGCGCGGGCCACGGCGGCGTGCCGCGGCTCGGCCTCGAGGGTGACCAGGCGGCCGCCGGGCGGCAGGGCCCGCGCCAGCCAGATCGTGCTGTAGCCGCCGAGGGTACCGATCTCGAGGATGGACCTGGCCCCGACCATCAGGGCCAGCATGTGCAGCAGCCGCCCCTGGTTCGGCGCGACGTTGATCGCGGGCAGGCCGGCCTCGGCGGTGGCCCGTAGCGCCTCCTCGAGGGCCGGGTCGGCGGGGAGCAGGCGCTCCGCGAAGTAGGCGTCCACGGTCGTCCAGCGCTCCTGGGTCATGTTCCTCTCCTTTGACATGGTGTGTCTGCGCCTTCCAGTCTGGCGTCGCCGCAGACCTCACCCCCGCCTCGCGTTGCTCGGCTCCCCCTCTCCGCTGTGGAGAGGGGGCCGGGGGGTGAGGTCTGCGGCGACAGTCAAGCGTAGCGTGCCTACCTGAAGCCGTATCTTTCTGTACGTGTCCAAGTTAGCGGGCTGGGCGACCACGTGGGGTCGCCCGTACCTCCCTTAGTAGGGCTGGTACAGCCAGGCGCGCATCCTGGGGAAGAGGGCGTCAATCAGGGGCTGCGACGAACGCGGGGAGGAGGCGTCGGGGTACATGTGGGCGATCTCGGCCAGGGAGCGGTGGCCGAGCAGCAGTGGCGCGAGGAGCTGCGGCGGCAGCCTGAGGTCGGCGGGGGCGTCGGCGGGCGCGGCCTCGACCGCGGCCAGCCTGCCGCCGGCGAAGCGCAGGGCGAGGGCCCGGCGGTACAGGCTGATCACGACGTCGCGGTTGAGGCCGGCGTAGAGGCTGGCGGCCACGCGCGCCTCGAGGGCGGGCGCGAGCCTGCGCAGCAGGGCGGCCGGGTCGGGCAGGCGCACCTGCCAGGCGTAGGCGCCGCCGTCGTAGGCGCCGAGGCCGCGGGCGACGGCGACGAGGGGCGTGTCGGCGGGCAGGTTCATGCGGACGAAAGGCTTGCCGCGCTCGTGGGCGATCCGCCCGATGGCGGCCAGGGCGGCCAGGGCGGCGTCGTGGCCGAGCAGCGAGGCTTCGGCCACGATCAGACCGTCGCCGAAGCCGTGGCGGGCGACGCGGAAGTAGCCGGCGGGCGCCCCGGCGGTGTCGGCGACCACCCAGGTCTCGGCGGCCGTCTCGGTGGCCAGGGCGGGGCCGAGCAGGTAGCGCCAGGTGGCCTCGTCGCGCAGGGCCGCCAGGTCGAGGGCGCGCGCCGCCTCGTCGTAAAGGCGCGCCAGGGCGGGGGTATCGTCGGGAGTGGCGGGGCGGCAGGCGTGCCCCGAGGCGGGCGGGGCCGCGGGCGGCATGTGGAGCTCGAGGCGCCACCATGCCTCAAGGGGCGCGGCGTACTCGTAGCCGAACTGGCGGTAGAAGTAGGGGATGCCCTGGATGTGGCTCAGGTCGAACCCGCCGGCGCGCACGAGCGCGTCGAAGCGCGCGTTGAGGGCGCGCTGCAGCCCGCGCCCGCGGTACTCCTCCAGGGTGCCGACCACGCCCATCTCGGCGGCGGGCAGCTCGACGCCGGCGTAGTGGAGGCGCCAGGGGATCAGGCAGAGGGAGGCGACGACGCGGCCCGTGGCCCGCTCCTCGACGAAGAGCCAGCCCGCCGGGTCGGCGTGGGGGTGCTCGGTCATCAGGGCGCGCCAGGTGGGCGCCGAGTCGGGGCCGTGGATGCGGGCGTCGAAGGCGGCGACTCTGTCGACGTCGTCGGGGCCGGCGACGGAGCGCAGGGCGAGGTCGGGCCCCAGGTCGTCGGGCGGCGAGCTCGGCATAACGTTTCTTTCATTTTCAATCGTGGCACCGATCCTGTAGAATAGCGCGTCGGGCGAAGGCCCCGTCCGGCGCGCCGCGCCCGGCCGCCATCAGCACCAACAGCGCAGGAATGATGATACGACACCATCGAGCTAACACAACCCTTGTCCGCCCGCTGATCATGCTTGTCGTCATCGCCGCCGTGCTGTGCGGCGCCCTCCCCGCCCGGGCCGCATCGGGCATCGTGGCCGCCAGCCAGCCGCTGCCGGCGGAGCTGCCGAGCATCACCACCGCCGGCCACCAACTCCTCCGCGACGGCCTCCCGTTCGAGGTCCGCGGGGTCAACTATATCCGCCCGACCGGGTCGCCGGCGGCCTGCCCCGAGCTGAACTTCGGCGCGGACCCGCGCTGCCCGTGGGAGATCGGCCTGATTGACGCGGACATGGAGCGCCTGCGCGCCCTGGGCGTGAATACGATCCGGGTCTTCCTCAACTACTACGTCTTCGGGGGGGCCCGGATCGCCTCGGCCTCGTACGACATGGCGACGCCGCTGGAGCACCTCGACGCGCTGATCGCGAGCGCCAACGCCCGCGGCATCTACGTACTGCCCGTGCTGCTGGCGAAGTACCCGCAGGACCAGTTCGGCGAGGAGGGCCTGGAGCTGGCCCTCAGGCTCCACGTGGCGCCGGTGGTGAGCCACCTGGCCGGCCGGCCCGGGCTGCTCGGCTGGGACCTGTTCAACGAGCCGGACATCGGCAGCCCGATTGACCAGCGCTGCTGGGACTGGGACAACGGCGACTTTCCGCTCTGCGCCGAACTGGCCGCCGAGCGGATCGCCTTCCTGACCAGCCTGCACTACGTGGTGAAGTGGTACGACCAGGGGCGCATGACGACGGTCGGCATGGGCTTCGCGAAGAGCTACTTCCGGCCCGCCGCCGTCCCCTCGCCCCTCGCGGCCCTGGTGGACTTCTACTCGTTCCACTACTACGACGACGACCCCTACGACTCGGGGCGCTACGCCCAGCACTGGTACTACGGCCAGGGGCTGCCCGCCGACCTCAGGCGCAGCATCGAGGAACTGCACGCCCTCGGGCGCAACAAGCCGATCGTCGTGACCGAGCTTGGCTTCCCCACGGGCGAGGGCGCCCTGCGCGACGAGGCCCGGCTGCGGGCCGACCTGCGGGCGAGCTGGGCGCTGGCCCGCGAGGCCAGGGCGGCGGGGGTCATGCTCTGGCCCTTCCAGGACACGCCCGAGGCCGTGGTGGGCGACCTGTTCACGGCGCCGTCGCAGTAGAGACGCCCCCGGCGTGGCGTCTCTACTGGGGGCCGATCGTCTGCCAGGGGCCGTCGCCGAGGGCCACGCGCACCGGGCCGCCCCGCTCGACCGTGACGACCACGTCGCCGGATGGGCGGGCGGTGACGCGCAGGAGCGCGCCGCGCCACGTGATCGGCATGCGCAGCTCGCCCCAGTGGGCGGGGATGTGGGGCGCCAGGCGCAGCCCCTCGTCGTCGGGCTGCGCGCCGAGGAAGCCCAGGGCCAGGGCCTGCCAGATGCCGCCGAGGGCGGCGATGTGCACGCCGCCGGTCGCGCCCGCGTGCCCCTTGCGCCCCAGGTCGAGGTCAATCAAGGCGGCGCGCCGCATGTAGCGCTCGGCCAGGTCGAGCCGGCCGAGGCGGGCGGCGAAGAGGGCGTGGAAGCTGTAGCTGAGCGAGCTGTCGTGGCTGGTGCGCGGCTCGTAGTAGGCGAAGTTGGCGGCCCGCACCTCGGGCGAGAAGCGCTCCCAGAGCAGAATGAGCAGCATGACCACGTCGGCCTGCTTGAGCGCCTTGGTCTTCTGCATCTCGTACCAGCCCAGCTTCGCGTCCACCGTGGCGAGGCTGGGGTCGTGGTCGGAGAGGTCAATCTCCTCGAGCTGGTGGTAGCCGGCGAACTGCTCGATCAGACCGGTCTGCGGGTCGGCCGTTACGGCCAGGCCCGCGGCCACGAGCTCCCAGTGGTCGAGCTCCTCGCCGTCGAGGCCGAGGCGGTCCACCAGCTCGGCCCAGCGCGCGGGGGCGCCGGTGGCGAGTCCGTCGGCCAGCGACCGGGCGTGCCAGAGCACATAGGCGGCGAGGGCGTTGGTGTAGGCGTTGTCGTCCACCGTCTCGTGGTACTCGTCTGGGCCGATCACCCTGCGGATATGGTAGGCCCCGCCGGGGCCGCGCTCGGCGCGGCTGGCCCAGAAGCGGGCCACGTCGAGCACGATCTCGGCGCCGTGGTCGTGCATGAACTGCACATCGCCCGTCGCGCGGGCGTACTGGAGCACGGCGTAGGCCACATCGGCGGCGATGTGGTGCTCCTCGGCGCCGGTGAGCACGGGCACGCGCTCGCCGCCGCTGAGCATGAAGGCGGGGGTGACCTCCTCGCCGGTGTCCGCGGCCTCCCACGGGAACATGGCGCCCCTGTAGCCGCTCGCGGCGGCCTTGGCGCGGGCGCCGGCCAGGGTGTGGTAGCGGTACATGAGCAGGGCGCGGGCGGTGGGCGGGTGGGTGTAGAGCAGGGGCGGCCAGGCGAAGATCTCGGTGTCCCAGAAGACGTGCCCGCGGTAGCGCTCGCCGGTGAGGGCGCGGGCGCCGATCGAGCTGCGCTCGTCGTCGGGGGCGGCCGCGCCGATCAGGTGGTAGCAGGCGAAGCGCGCCTGGCGCTGCAGCTCGTCGTCGCCCGGGATGACGGCGCCTCTTGCGTCCCCGCGCTCCGCCC
>DAOLDO010000232.1:0-8334 GCA_035327325.1 Chloroflexaceae bacterium
TGGGAGGTGGGAGGTGGGAGGTGGGAGGTGGGAGGTGGGAGGTGGGAGGTGGGAGAGGGAGCGCAGCGAGCGCCTCACGCCTCAGACGTCGCCAATGGCTCTTTCGGGCGATGCGCCCGGCACGCGGCTTGCATATACTGGGGGCAGATGGCAATGAGGCCACCCCAGACCCCACTTCCACGGTCGCCCGCAAGGGCGGCCGTTTCTGACTCCGGGCCTCAGGCCCGCTCGATCTGGTCGAGGTCGTCAATCTGGAGGGTCAGGGCATCAATCGAGACCTGGATCTCGCGCAGCGAGAGGGCCAGCGAGAGCAGCAGCAGCAGCAGGCCCGCGCCGAAGATCAGCTGGCCCGCCAGGGCCTGCCCGGTGAACAGCACGAACATGCAGAGCGCGCAGCAGAAGAAGCTGGCCACCCCGAAGGCCTGCATGTTGCGGATAATGACGATGCGGTAGCGCAGGTTGGCCAGCTGACCCTTGATCTTGGGGTCCGGCTGGGCCCTGTAGCGGGCGTAAAGGTCGCGGATCAGCGCGGCGAGGCTGAGGAAGCGGTTGGTGTAGGCCAGCAGCAGCAGCGAGATGGCCGGGAAGAGCAGGGCGGGCGTGGTCAGGTCGAGCTCCATGTCGCGGCTCCTTGCGCTCGGGGCGGCGGGCCGCCACCCGCGCCCGATCATACCACTCGGCGCCGCCCCGCCAAAAGAGTTCGAGGAGTTGGGCACAAAGATCTGCTACCCTATGGGGTGAGTCCGGCGACCCGCGGGGAGCTCCGCCGGTGGAACAAGGAGCCAGTATGGCGACGCGAACAATCGTGGTCATGGGGGGCGATCAGACGGGGCAGGAGCTGCTGAACGAGGCGCTGCGCGTGCTCGACCCCGCCGTGACCCAGGTGGAGGTCACGTTCCGGCACTTCGACCTGAGCCTGGAGCATCGCAGGGCGACCGGCAACGCCGTGGTCCACGAGGCCGCGGCGGCGCTGCGCGAGGCCGGCCTGGGCCTGAAAGCGGCGACGATCACGCCCGAGACGAGCGGCGATGTCGGCAGCCCCAATGCGATCATCCGTGACGAAGTTGACGGCAGCGTGATCCTGCGCACCGGGCGCCGCATCCCCGGCATCAGGCCGGTGGGCGGCGTCTTCGCGCCGATCACCGTGGTGCGCATGGCGGTGGACGACGCCTACGGCGCCCAGGAGTGGCGCGAGACCCGCGACGGCGAGGAGTTCGCCTTCCGCACCGAGAAGATCAGCCGGCGTATCTGCTGCCAGGTGGCCGAGGTCGCCTTCCAGCAGGCCCGGCGCATGGGCGGCAAGGTCTTCGGCGGGCCGAAGTACACCGTCAGCCCCGTCTACGAGGGCATGCTCAAAGAGGAGATGGACGACGCGGCGAAGCGCTACCCCGACGTGCGCTACTCGCCCCAGCTGATTGACGCCACCTACGCCCTCCTGCTGACCGCCGGCGACGAGCCCCTGGTCATCCCGGCCCTCAACCGCGACGGCGACTGCCTCTCCGACCTGGTCATCCAGATGTTCGGCTCGATCGCGGGCGCGGAGTCGTTGCTGCTCGCCCTCGGCCCGAACATGGAGACCAACGTGGTCATGGCCGAGGCACCCCACGGCACCGCGCCCGGCCTGTTCGGCAAGAACGTCGCCAACCCCCTGGCCATGATCCTGGCCGGCGGCGCCGTGCTCGGCCATATTGACAGCCCGGCCGCGGCCCTGGCCTCGCGCGCTATCGCCGAGTCGTGCATGGAGGCGATCTACGACGGCGTGCGCACCGCCGACCTGGGCGGCCACGCCCATACCAGCGAGTTCACCGACGCCGTGATCAAGCGCGTGCAGACCAAGCTGGCCGTCTGGCCCTCGCTGCGGTAGAGGCGGCCCCTCACCCCTCCAGGGCCGCGGCCAGGTCGGCGACGAGGTCGTCGGCGGCCTCGATGCCGACCGAGAGGCGCACCAGCCCGTCGCCGATCGCCCGCTCGGCCCGCTGCGCCGGGCTCAGCTCGCGGTGCGAGGCCATGGCCGGCACCATCACCAGGCTGTAGATGTCGCCCAGGGTAGTGGCCGGCAAGAACAGCCCGAGCCTGTTGACGAAGGCGGCCACGGCGGGCGCGTCGCCACGGGCCAGCTCGAAGCTGACCAGCCCGCCGAAGCGCCCGCCGAGGGCCTGGGCGGCCAGGGCGTGCCCGGGGTGGTCCGGCAGGCCGGGGTAGTGGACGCGGGCCACGGCGGGGTGGCCGGCGAGGAAGCGGGCCACCGTGGCCGCGCTCTGGCACTGGCGCTCGACGCGCAGAGACAGGGTCTTGAGCCCGCGCAGGAGCTGCTGGGCCTCGAATGGGCCGAGGGAGGCGCCAAGGAGCCTGGCCTGGCGCGCCAGGGTGTCGAGCAGCAGGCCCGTGCGGGCCGCGACGACGCCCCCGGCGCAGTCGCCGTGGCCGCCCAGGTACTTGGTCGCGCTGTGCACCACCAGGTCGGCGCCGAGGGCCAGGGGGCGCTGCAGCACCGGGGTGGCGAGGGTGCTGTCAACAACCAGGCGCGCCCCCGCGGCGCGGCACAGGGCGGCCAGGGCGGCGATGTCGGCCACCCGCAGCAGGGGGTTCGAGATGCTCTCGACCAGCACCACCTCGGGGCTGTGTGCGGCGAGGGCCGCCTCGGCCGCGGCCAGGTCGCACAGGTCGGCGTAGACCACGCTGGCGCCGCGCGGGGCGAACAGCTCGTCGAGCAGCACGGTGCTCGAGCCGTAGAGGTCGCGGGCGGCCAGGATGGCGCGCGGGCGCGGGGCCGTCTCGCCGCGGGGCGTGGCGGCGGCGAGCAGGGCGGCGTGGAGGGCGGCCATGCCCGAGCCGTAGGCCACGGCGCCGCGCCCGCCCTCGGCGGCGGCCACGGCGGCCGCGAGGGCGGCCACGGTCGGGCTGCCGTAGCGCGTGTAGAGGTAGCCCTCGCCGCTGGCGAAGGCGGCGTCGAGCTCGTCCAGACTCGGGTAGAGGTAGGCGGTCGCCGTGTAGATCGGCGTGGCCGTGGGGGTGGCCCGCGGGGCGCCGGCTCGCTCGCCGGCGTGGACAAGGCAGGTCTCGAGGCGCCACGCGGGCGCAGCACGCTGATCGCTCAAGGCTGGCTCCTGCTCGTGATGGTCCGGCAACCGAAGCGGGCCGCTTGCTCGTGCTATAGTACACGAACATTGACTGAGGCGCGCCCGAATCCCCATTGACAAGGGCCATGAGCGGTGCTAGGATCTTCCCGCGCGACGACGCGCGGTCCAGCCTCTGGACCTCCGGCCCTACGCCATGGCCGGGCCCAATAGCGCGCATCGCCCGCGACAGCCGACCCCAGACGCCGACTGCCGAGTCGGCGTTTTGCTTTCCCCGCCGCGCCCGTGCGCGGCACGCTACAGCGCCCTGGCCCGCGACCGCCAGCGCGCCCCCCGCGCCCTCGACCGGCGCCTAAGGAGTGAGGATCGTTATGGCCTCGTCGTTCAAGCGCCTGCTCATCGGCAAGCCGATCGCCACCGAGCACCAGCACCACGAGCGGCTGAGCAGAGTCACCGCCCTGGCCGTCTTCTCGTCCGACGCCCTCTCCTCCGTGGCCTACGCCACCGAGGCCATCCTGGCGGTCCTGATCCTCGCGGGGAGCGCGGCCCTGGGCCTCTCGCTCCCGATCGGCGCCGGCATCGCCGCCCTGCTCGTGATCGTCGGCTTCTCGTACCGCCAGACGATCAGGGCCTACCCCAGGGGCGGCGGCGGCTACATCGTGTCCCGCGAGAACCTGGGCGACCTGCCCGGCCTGATCGCGGCCGGCGCCCTGCTGATTGACTATGTGCTCACCGTGGCCGTCAGCATCTCGGCCGGCATCGCCGCGATCACCTCGCTCGCCGGCACCTGGGGCCACCCCGAGCTCAAGCTCTACGCGGTCGAGATCGCCCTCTGCTTCATCGCCCTGGTGACCGTCGCCAACCTGCGCGGGGTGAAGGAGAGCGGCGCGATCTTCGCCGTGCCGACCTACGCCTTCCTCGCCAGCATCCTGGCCATGATCGGCTACGCCCTCGTCCACGACGCCCTCGTCGGCGCCGCCCAGGTGGTCCACCCGATCCCGCCGGAGATCCCCGCCACGGGCGAACTGCTGGGCCTCTGGCTGATCATGCGCGCCTTCGCCGCGGGCTGCACGGCCCTCACGGGCATCGAGGCGATCAGCGACGGCGTGCAGGCGTTTAAGGCGCCCGAGGCCAAGAACGCCTCGGCCACCCTCACCTGGATGATCGGCCTCCTGGTGACGATGTTCCTGGGCATCACCTACCTGGCCCACCTCCACGGCGCGGTGCCCAACGAGCTCACCCACGAGACGGTGGTCTCGCAGATCGCCCGCACCGTCTTCGGCACCGGCCCGATCTACTTCGTCATCCAGGCGGCCACGGCCCTGATCCTGATCCTCGCGGCCAACACCGCCTTCGCCGACTTCCCGCGCCTGGCCTCGTTCCTCTCGCGGGACCGCTTCCTGCCGCGCCAGTTCGCGAGCCGCGGCGACCGGCTGGTCTTCTCCAATGGCATCCTGGCCCTGGGCTTCTTCTCGGCGGTCCTAGTGGTGATCTTCCAGGCCAACGAGATCGCGATGCTGCCGCTCTACGCGATCGGCGTGTTCATCTCGTTCACGCTGTCGCAGTCGGGCATGGTGCGCCGACACTTGCGCCTGCGGGAGGAGGGCTGGCAGCGCAGCGCCCTGATCAACGGCGCCGGCGCCGCGCTGACGGCCGTGGTCATGATGGTCCTCGCGGTGACCAAGTTCAGCCACGGGGCCTGGGTGGTGCTGCTGCTCATCCCGCTGCTGGTGCTGCTGTTCCAGGTGATCCGCAGCCACTACAGCCGGGTCGCCGAGCAGCTCTCGCTCACCACCGCCGCCAAGCCGATCCCGGTGCGGCGCCTCACGGCCGTGGTGCTGATCAGCGGGGTCCACAAGGGCGTGCTGCCCGCCCTCGAGCTCGCCAAGTCACTCGCGCCCGACAACGTGACCGCGGTCTACGTCAACCTCGACCCCGAGCACGTCGAGCACATCAGGGAGCGCTGGGCCGAGTGGGGCTGCGAGCTGCCCCTGGTGATCCTCGAGTCGCCCTACCGCTCGCTGATCACGCCCCTGCTCAAGTACATTGACGAGGTCGAGAGCCGCTACCGCGACGACCAGGTGATGGTCATCCTGCCCGAGTTCATCCCCTCGCGCTGGTGGGAGCACCTGCTCCACAACCAGACCGGCCTGCTCCTGCGCACGGCCCTGATGTTCCGCAAGGGCAAGGTGGTGATCAGCGTGCCGTACAAGCTCGGGCGGTGAGGGCTCGCTCCCGCTCACCGCCGGGGTGAGCGCACACTGCGTTCGCGCCGAGGCGCGGCCGAGCGTCACCCCGGCGGCGAGCGCAGCGCAGCGAGCCTTACACCAGGGTCAGCGCCGAGCGCACCACGGCCCTGATGCGCGGCCTGCCGATGCGCTTGAGAGCGCGGTGCAGGGGCATCCAGCGGGCCTCGGCGATGTCCTCGGCGACGCCGGGGCGCAGCTCGCCGCGTGTGTTCCAGATCAGGTAGTACACCACAGTCTTGCGGCGCCGCTGGCCCGCCTTCTGCACCCGGTACATGCTCTGCGAGATCGCCTCGCCCACCTCGCCGCGCAGCCCGGTCTCCTCGGCCAGCTCGCGCGCGAGGGCCTGCTCGTCGGTCTCGCCCC
This sequence comes from Chloroflexaceae bacterium, assembly GCA_035327325.1. GTDB lineage: Bacteria > Chloroflexota > Chloroflexia > Chloroflexales > Chloroflexaceae > CAIWXH01. The sequence goes on from DAOLDO010000232.1 coordinate 5,690, forward strand.
GCTTGACCCGGCCCTTCGGCAGGGTCCACATCCCGCCGCGCTTGCGGATCAGCAGGACCTCGATCATGCCGCCGGGCGCCTCGCGGAGGGCGACCGCCCCAACTGCACGGATGCTCATCACGCACGCTCCCTCAGCTGAACGCCGCTCCGTCGCGGATCGACTATGGCTCCGGCCCACAATAGTTGTACCATGGCGGCAAAGCCCGTTTGCTACAATATGGTCGTGCGCACGTCGCCGCAGCGGAAAGGCCCAGCTATTTTCTCGAGCGCTATGCACAGACCATCGCCGCGGCCCCTGGCGGGCCGCCTGCTGACGGCCCTCGCCACCCTGCTCGCCGCCCTGGCCCTCGCCGCGCCCGCCGTCGCCCAGGGGCCGGGCCTCGGCCTGGACGCCTACGAGCGCCTGCTGCGCGAGGCCAGGGCCGCCGCCGCCCGCGGCGACCGGCTGGATGTCGAGCAGGCCGCCGCCGCCTTCGTCGGCGCCCGCGAGGTGGTCATGCCCGACGGCTCGCTGGCCCCGGTGGACAACGCCTGGCTCGCCGCCGAGCTGGCCCGGCCCGCGCCCGACCTGCCCATGGTCGCGGCGCGCCTGGGCGCCCTGATCGACGCCCTGGCCGTCGCCGCGCCCCCCGCCCCGCCCGACGCAGCCGCGCGCCTCGAGGCCATCCTGGAGCGCCCTCCTTTCGCCGAGCGGGCGGCGCCGCCCGCCGAGCCCGGCCCCCTGGATCGTTTCCTCGACTGGCTGTTCGAGCAGCTCGGCCGCGCCTTCGAGCCCGTGGCCGACGCCGCCGCCGGCGCCCCCGGCACGGCCGCCGGGTGGGCGGCGACGGCCCTCGGCGCGGCCCTGGTACTCGCCGTGCTCGCCCTCTGGCTGCGCGGCCTGCGCCGCGCCCTGCGCGCCGAGGCCGCCCTGCCCCCGCCCGCCGCGCTGGAGGCCCGCGACACCGCCGACGCCCAGCTGCGGGCCAGGGCCCTCGCGGGCGCCGGCGACTACAGGGGCGCCGCGCGGCTCATGGCCCTCGCCGCCCTGCTCTGGCTGGACGAGCGGGGCGTGCTGCCCTACGACCCCCACCAGACCAACCGCGAGCACCTGGGCCGCCTGGGCGCCCACCCCACGGCCCGCGCCGGCCTTGCCCCCATTGTCGCCACGGCCGACCGGGTCTGGTACGGCGGCGCGCCCCTCGACGCCGCCGGCTACGCCGAGGTCGAGGCCCAGGTCGAGGCCCTCAGGGCCGTGGAGGGGCGCCGTGGCCAGGCGTGACACAGCCCTGCTCGCCCTGGCCTTCCTGGCCCTGGCGGCCCTGATCGGCCTGGGGCCCGGCCGGTCCGAGGGCGGCATGGGCGGCCAGGCCAGCAGCCACGCCAGCAGCCCCGGCGGTGCCCTCGCTCTCTACAGGTGGCTTCAGGCCCTCGACTACGACGTGCGCCGCCTCGAGTACGCCGCCTTCGACCCCGCGCCCGCCGACCTGCTGGTCGTGCTCGCCCCCCGCGAGCGCTACGGGGTCGAAGCGGCCGAGGCCGTGCGGGCCTGGGTCGAGGCTGGCGGCACCCTGCTCGTGGTCGAGCCGCGGCCGGGCCCCGGCGCCCCCGCCGCCCCCTTGCTCGCGGCCTTCGACCTCGCGGCCGCGCCCGCGCCCGCTGGCGGCCTGATCGCCGCGGCCCCCGCCCTCCAGCCGGCCCTCGGCGCGCCCCCCGTGCGCCGGCTCGACGCCCAGGCCCGCGCCGTCGTGGTGGCCGAGGCCGGCGCCGTCGCCCCGCTCGCGGGCGGCGAGGCCGGCCCCGTGCTCGTCGGGCTGCAGTACGGCGACGGCTATGTCGTCGCCAGCTCCGCCGTGCACCCATTCACGAACGCGGGCCTGCGCGACGACGACAACGCGGCGCTGCTGCTCAACCTGCTGCGGCGCATCCCGCCCGGCGGCGTGGTGGCCTTCGACGAGATCCACCACGGCTTTGTCGGCCAGCCGAGCCTGCGCGGCCTGCTACTCGGCACGCCCTGGGGCTGGGCCGCCCTCTACGGAGCCGTGGTCGGCGCCGGCTACCTGCTCCTCACGGGCAGGCGCTTCGGGCGGCCGGTGCCCCTGCGGGCCGAGACGGGCCGCCGTAGCAGCGCCGAGTACCTGGCAAGCATGGCCGGCCTGCTCCGGCGCGCCGGCAAGGGCGCCTACGTCCAGGAGCACTTCCGCCACAGCTTCAGGCGGCGCCTGGCCCGGGCCCACGGCCTGAGCCCCGACCTCGACGACCAGGCCCTGGTGGCCGCCATCGCCCAGAGCCACCCGGCCCACGCCGCGACCGTCGCCGGCCTCCTCGCCCGCCTGGCCCGCCCCGCGCCCGACGACGCGGCAATCCTGGCCCTGGTGCGCGAGGCCGACGCCCTCCTTGAGCCGTAAGGCGCTCGCCACGTGAGGCGTGAGCGCGACCGTTATTGAAAGCCTGCCACCTCCCACCTCCCACCTCCCACCTCCCACCTCCCACCTCCTACCTCCCACCTACCACCTGCCACCTACCACCTGCCACCTACCACCTACCACCTCCCACCTCCCACCTCCCACCTCAGCGGAGCCCAAGCCTATGGCACGAGCGACAATCCGCGCCACCTTCGCCCCGATCCTCGACCTGCTCGACGAGGGCCTCGGCCTCTACCGGCG
>DAOLDO010000233.1:0-8323 GCA_035327325.1 Chloroflexaceae bacterium
GGGCGCCCTGAACGGCAGCGCCCACGGGGCATGACCACGGGCCGGCGGCACGGCACAGGCATGGCGTTAAGGGTTCAAAGGGCGAAGCCCTTGCGCGGGGGGTGCGAGGGGGAGTCCGCAGGCGGGGGCGTGGCCCCCCGCGAAAAAGACGGGCTGGCAGGGATGTCCCTGCCCACAATCACGCCGGCAGGCGGAAAGCCACGGTCGTGCCCCTGCCCGGCTCGCTGGCGGCCCAGATCGCGCCGCCGTGGGCCTCGACCAGGCGGCGGGCGATGGCCAGGCCGAGGCCGGCGCCGCCGCTGCCGCGGCTGCGCGAGCGGTCGGCCCTGTAGAAGCGGTCGAAGATGCGCGGCAGCTCCTCGGCGCTGATGCCCGCGCCGCTGTCGCGCACCTCGAAGACGATCCCCGCGGCGGGCCCCTGGTCGGGCCGGACGGCGATCACCACCTCGCCGCCCGCGGGCGTGTGGCGCAGGGCGTTGCTCACCAGGTTGCCGAGGACCTGGGCGATGCGCTGGGGGTCGGCGCTCAGCTCGGACAGGCCGGGGGCGGCCTCGGCCCGCAGCCGCACGCCGCGCTCGGCGGCCTGGGGGGCGAATGAGCGGGCCGCGTCGGCCGCGAGGCGGGCCGGGTCGGCGGCCTCGGGGAAGAGGTGGAGCTGGCCGGCGTCGGCCAGGGCCAGGACGCGCAGGTCCTCGATCAGGCGCTCGAGCAGGGCCACCTCGGCGAGCAGGCCCGCGATCTGCTCCGGGTCGGCCCGGTAGACCCCGTCCTGCACGCCCTCGAGGCGGCCCTTGATGATCGAGAGGGGCGTGCGCAGCTCGTGGGCCACGTCGGCGGTGAGCTGGCGGCGCTGCTGGTCGGCCCGGGCCAGGGCGTCGGCCATGCCGTTGAAGCTGACGGCCAGGTCGGCCACCTCGCGGACCGCGCCGGGGCGCACGCGCACGCGCATGTCGCCCGCGGCCATGGCCATGGCGGCCCCGTTGAGCTGGCGCAGCGGCGTGCTGATCCGGCTCGAGAAGAAGGCGGCGAGGGCCAGGAGGATGGCGGCCAGGGCCAGCCCGGCGCCGAGCAGCCCGCGGGCGAGGTTGCCGAAGCCGAAGGCGCGGGCCTGGTCGCCGTCGTAGACCACCAGCAGGGCGCCCACCTGCTCGCCGCGCAGCTCGATCGGCACCGACTGCACCGTGATCTCGCGCTCGGCCATCGCGCTGGCGGCCGCGGGCCGGCCGCGGCCCATCATCACGTCTGGGGGGATGGGCGGCACGGGCGGCGCGGGCGCGCCTGCCGCCACGTCGGGCAGGCTGCTGCGCACCACGCGGCCCTCGGCGTCGAGCAGAGTCACGGCGCGCCAGCGCTCGCCCCGGTGCCCACGCTCGATCGCGGCGAAGGGCTGCTCGACCCCGGCCCACGAGCCGCGCCGGTCGTAGAACTCGGCCAGCTGGCGCGCCTCGGCCTGGGCGGCGACCATCGGCGGCGGGCCCCAGCCGTCGCCGCGCTGGAAGCTCAGGACGGCCAGCGCGAAGATGCTGAGCATGCCGCCGATGCCAAGGACGATCACCAGGGCGAAGGCGGTGAGCATCAGGCTGAAGATGCGCGGGCGCATAGCTCCTACTCCACGGCTGGGCCGCCCGGGGCCTGCTGCGGCTCTCTGAACTTGTACCCCACCCCGTAGATCGTGAGGATGTACTGGGGGCTGGCGGGGTCGGGCTCGAGTTTGCGCCGCAGGTTCTTGATGTGGGCGTCCACGGTGCGGTCGTAGCCGGTGTAGCTGACGTCGTAGACCAGCTCGAGCAGCCGGGCCCTGGTGAAGGGGCGGCCCGGCTCGCGGGCCAGCACGGCGAGCAGGTCGAACTCGGTGGCGGTCAGCTCGACCGGCTCGCCGTCGCGGCGCACGCTGCGCCGCTCGAGGTCAATGCCCAGCCCGCCCAGGTGGATGACGCCGGACGGGGCGGCGTCGCCCTCGCTGCGGCGCAGGACGGCGCGCACGCGGGCCACCAGCTCGCGGGGGCTGAAGGGCTTGGTGATATAGTCGTCGGCGCCGAGCTCGAGGCCGATCAGCCGGTCGGCCTCCTCGACAAGGGCCGTGAGCATGATGATCGGCAGCTTGCGCGTGGCCGGGTCCTCCCGCAGGGCCCTGGCGACGTCGAGGCCGCCCATGCCCGGCAGCATCAGGTCGAGCACGAGCAGGCTGGGGCGCTCGGCGCGGGCCAGGCGCAGGGCGGCCGGCCCGTCGCCCGCCGTGACCACGCGGAAGCCCGCCCGGTCGAGGTAGTCGCGGGCGATCTGCACGATGCCGGGCTCGTCGTCTACCACCAGGATAGTCTTCATCGTTGGGGCTCGCCGGGTGAGGTGTGAGCCGCCCGCTATCGGGAGGATCACACCTCACACCTCACAGCTCAACCTGCTCACTCCACCCGCGGGTCGTGCCCGGCGGGCGTGGTCGGCGCCGGGGGCGGGCCATTGCGGCGCTGCTGGAAGAAGCGCAGCAGGAGCCAGGCCAGGAGGCCCAGGGCGACGAGCTTGGCCAGGGTGTTGACCAGGGCGAAGGCGAAGCCGAGCAGGCCGAGGCGGTGGCCGAAGCCCTCGCGGGCGAAGCCCTGGTGGCCGCGGCCGTGGAAGCCGGGGGCGAAGCCCTCGGGGCCGCCGCGGCCGGGGCGGGCGAACTCGCGGTCCCGCTCGTCGGCGAAGGGCATGGGCTGGCCTCGCTCGAAGCGGGGGGCGGCGGGCGCGGCGGGCGCGGCGGGGGCCTGGACGTAGGCCATCATGCGGGGGCCGCCGAAGCGGCCGCCGAGGGCCACGAGCAGGGCCAGGCCGGCGAGGGCCAGGGCGGCCCAGCCCAACCAGTTACGCTGTCGTTCCATTCCTAGTCTCCTCCATGTGGCGATGTCGCGTCGTTGGTTTGAGGATACGGAGGAATTGTGAACTGAGTATGAAGGGCCGTCGAAGCGATCTGGGATCACACGGGCGGCCAGGGCACGTTAGGACCGGGGCCGGGCGACGGGAAGACGCCGGCGGCGACCAGCCGGTCGAGGCGGCGGCGCATGGCCCGCAGCTCGCTCTTCTCGAGCAGCTCGCCGAGCAGGCGGGCCAGGTCGCCGTCGCCGTCGAGGCGCTCGCGCAGCGCGCAGAGGGCCGCGACCACGTCGGGGGGGAGCGACTCGCCGACGAAGTCCCAGAGCACGGTGCGCAGCTTGGGCTCGTGGTGGAAGCAGATCCCGTGGTCTATTGCCCAGAGCCGGCCGTCGAGGCCCTTGAGAGCGTGGCCGCTCTTGCGATCGGCGTTGTTGATCAGGCAGTCGAAGGCGCAGAGGCGGCGGATCGCCGCGTCGTAGCCGCCCTCCTTGAGCATCGTGAAGAGGTGGGCGTCCTCGTCGCTGTTGATGAAGAGCTGGAGCATGCCCACGCCGTAGGGCCCGTCGCGCACGACGGTGGGCGGCACGAGGCCGAAGCCGAGGCCCTCGGAGACCACGTAGGCGGCGGCCTCGCGGCGGTAGAGCGTGCCGCGGGGGAAGTCCCAGAGCGGGCGCTCGCCGCGGCGCGGCTTGTAGATCGCGAGCAGCCGCAGCTCCTCGTGCTCGACCCTGGTGAGCAGCGTGTAGTTGCTGCTGTAGGGCATGGCGCCCTCGACGGAGAGCTCGCCCGTGGCGAGGGCCTCGAGCACGCGGGCGACACCGATCTCCTGTGGCTCGTCCATATGGTGCGGGGGCTCTCTAGGGGCTAGCTACTCGGCGCCGGTCGAGGGGCCGTGGCCGTTGCGCTGGGGGCAGAAGTGGCCGGCGGGGTCGATCGGGCGGCCGCAGTTGCCGCAGATCGGGCGGCCGGCGGCCACCACCTGGGAGGCGTGGCTGGCCAGGGCCCGCATCTGGGGGCGCGACGCCGAGAAGCGGGCCGTCTGGGCCTCGCCCTCCTCCTCCTCGCCGGAGCCCTGGATGAGCAGCACGACCATATCGCGCTCGGCGTCGTAGCCGAGGCCCATCTGGCCGACGCGGAACTCGGGGTCGAGGGGCTCCTCCAGGCTCATGTCGGTGACGAGCAGGTCGTCGGAGGTGGCGAGGCGGGGGTTCTTCTCGGCCAGGCTGTCGAGGAGGCGCGAGATCGCGTCGGCGAGGGCGCGCACCTGCTCCTTCTCGGCGAGCAGGGTGATCAGCCTGCTGCCGCGGCGGGCCTGCACGTAGAAGACGCGCTGGCCCTTGGGGCCCACGGCCCCTGCCGTGATCCGCTGGACGGCATCAAGGTCAAAGGTAAACTCAGACATGCTCCTGCTCTGGGGGGGCCGCAGCGGGCTGCGCCCCGACATGCATCGCCCCGTTGCCCGCGGCGGGGCTCTCGGCGGGGGCGCCCTGGGCGGCTGGCTCGGCGCCGGCGGCCTCGGTCTCGGCCGGCGGCTCCGGCTTCGGGCGGAGATGCTCGAGGGAGCCCGTGTCGTTAAAGGCCAGCAGCCGGGGGCCCATGGGCTCGAAGGCGATCGCGGTGAGCGAGCACGGGTTGATCACCAGCCGCTGGAAGAGGTCGAGGTGCATGCCCACGTAGTAGGCGATGGCGAGCTTGATGATGTCGGCGTGCGAGCAGACGGCGACGATCTCCTTCGGGTGGCGGGCGCGCAGGCCGTCGAGGGCCTGCACCATGCGCATCTGGGCCTCGCCGAGGGTCTCACCGTTGGGGAAGCGCGTGCCGCTGGGGTAGAACTGCACCCCCGGCCAGAGCTCGTGCTTGTAGAGCTCCTTCAGCTCGGCGCCCTGCCACTCGCCGTAGCGCACCTCGCCGATCTGCTCAACCAGCCTGAGCGGCAGGCCGCGGGGCTGGGCGATGGCCGTAGCCGTCTCGACGCAGCGCTCGAGGGGGCTGGTGTAGATCGCGCCGATCGGCAGGTCGCCAAGGCGCTCGCTCAGGGCCTGGGCCTGGCGGCGGCCCTCCTCGTTCAGTTTGACGCCGGGCGTCCAGCCGGCAAGCCGCCCGTGAACCCAGTCGTTCGTGCCGTGGCGGATCAGCAGCAGCAGGGTCAATGGGGGGCTCCTCATACTCGCCGACTTCGCGTGTATGATACCACAACCGCGCCCGCGGCGACGCCCCGGGAGGGCGCCGGGGCCCCGTCGGCGGGGCGCTCCTTTGACGCCCGCCGCAGCCTGATGCTACAATGCCCCGGCATGTCGGCCAGAGGCACACGATGGACATCCTGAGCGGCAAACAGATCGTCCTGGGCGTCTGCGGGAGCATCGCCGCCTACAAGGTGGCCCAGCTCGCCCGCGACCTGGCCCTGGCCGGCGCCACGGTGGATGTGATCCTGACCGAGGCCGCCGAGCGCTTCGTCGGCGCGGCCACCTTCCAGGCCCTCACCGGGCGCCCCGTGCTCACCAGCATGTGGGATCTGCCCGAGGACGGCGTGGTCGGCCACGTGTCCCTCGGCGCCCGCGCCGACGCGGTGGTCGTGGCCCCCGCCACGGCCAACACGGTCGCCCGCATCGCCGCCGGCCTCAGCGACGACCTGCTGACCACGACCCTGCTCGCCACCAGGGCGCCCGTGCTGGTGGCGCCGGCGATGAACCCCCTGATGTACGAGCACCCCGCCACCCAAGCCAACCTGGCCGTCCTGCGCGAGCGCGGCTACACCGTGCTCGAGCCCGGCGAGGGCCGCATGGCCGAGCACGTGAGCGGCAAGGGCCGCCTGCCCGAGCCCCACGCCCTCGAGGGCGAGCTGCGCGCCATGATCGGCAGGGCCGGCGGGCCCCTGCGCGGGCGCCGCGTGGTCGTCTCGGCCGGCGGCACCCGCGAGCCGATCGACCCCGTGCGCTACGTGGGCAACCGCTCGTCGGGCCAGATGGGCTACGCCCTCGCCGCCCAGGCCCGCGACCTCGGCGCCGCCGTGACCCTGGTGAGCGGCCCCACGGCCCTGACCCCGCCCGCCGCCGTGGCCACGGTGCAGGTCGAGTCGGCCCTCCAGATGCAGGCGGCCCTGCAGGCCGCCGTGGAGGGCGCCGACATCCTGATCATGAACGCCGCGGTGGCCGACTTCCGGCCCGAGGCCGCCGCCGAGCGCAAGATCAAGAAGCGCCCCGGCGACAGCGGCATGAGCCTGAGCATGGTCACCAACCCCGACATCATCGCGGGGTTCGCCGGCCGGCGCGACCTGTTCAAGGTCGGCTTCGCCGCCGAGACGGACGACCTGCTGGCCAACGCCCAGGGCAAGCTCGAGCGCAAGGGCCTCGACATGATCGTCGCCAACGACGCCGTGGCCAGCATCGGCACGCCCACGATCGCCCTGACCCTGATCGACCGCGAGGGCACCGTCGGCCTCGAGCGCCGCCCCAAGGCCGAGGCCGCCGCGGCCCTCCTCGAGGCGATCGTCGCCCGCTTCGAGCGCTGGAACACGCGCGCCTGACGGCGCCATACCTTCGCGGGCGGCCCCGGCGCCGCCTCATATGGAGCCTAATGACCACGGAACGCCAGGAACCGATCGAGCAGGAGAGCGCGCCCGCCAACGGCAGCGGGGGCACCACCCAGGTCGGCCAGGTGGTCGAGGGGCTGGAACGGCTCACCCGGCGCCTGCCCGGCGCCGCCGCCCGCCGCTCGCGCCCCCTGCGCCCCGGCCGCGGCGGCCCGCCCCGCGAGCATCTGGCCGCCCTGGTCGAGGCCCTGGGCGATACGGCCCACCCGCTGCACGCCGCGGCCGTAGACGAGCTGGTCGCCATCGGCGCGCCCGCCGTGTCCGCCATCTGCGAGGCTCTTGGCCCCGGCAAGCCCTGGCTGACGGTCTACCGGGCCGCCGAGGCCGCCGGCCGCATCGGCGACGGCCGCGCCGTCGGCCCGCTCATCCAGGCCCTCAACCACCCCAACAGCAACGTCCGCTGGAGCGCCGTGCGCGCCCTGACCCAGATCGGCGATATGCGCGCCCTGCTCGAGCTGCGCCGCGTCGCCCAGGGCGACCAGGGCCGCACCAGCTGGGGCGAGCCCGTCGCCGGCACCGCCCAGAGCGCCCTCGCCGAGATCGGCCGGCGCAGCGTCTGGGGCCAGAGCCTCGAGCTGGTCAAGACGGCCGTGGTCGCGGTGCTGATGATCCTGTCCCTCATTCTGGCCTTCAGCGTGGTCACCACCCTGCGCGGCGAGCTGGACCGCTTCGGCCGGATCATCCCCGGCCAGACGGACCTGCCCACCTTCACGCTGCCCACCGCTGCCCCCAGGCCCACCGAGCAGCCCCGCCAGCCCACCGCGGCGGCGGCGCCCACAGCAGACCCGGCCGTCGCCAGTGACCCGGCGGCGGCGCCGACGACCGACGGCGCTGTGCCCGGCCTCGCCCCCACCTCGGCCGTCGCCGCGACGGGCGCCCTCACCGGCACCGTGCGCCAGGACGCCAACGTGCGCCCGCTCCCCAACACCAACAACCAGCCCGTGGGCCGCGTCGGCCCCGGCGACGCGATCGTCTTCCTCGCCGAGAGCCCCGACGGCAACTGGTTCCTGGTCCGCCTCGACGAGAGCGGCTCCCCGCGCGGGGCGATCAACAGCGCCGACGGCACGGGCTGGATCAACCAGGCCCTGGTCACGCCCCCCGAGGGCGAGCTGCCCGTGCAGGACTCGGCCGCGCCCCAGGCGGCCGCCACGCCCACCGCCAGCCCATGACCGCGCGCCCTCAGCGCGAGGGCGCCGCGGCCCGTGGCGACAACCGCCCGCGCCCGGCCTGGGCCCGGGCCGCCGGCCAGGCTCTGCTCTGGGCCGCCCTCGGGGCCGCCCTGGTCGTCGCGCTCAGCCAGATCCCCGTCCGCCACAGCGTGGACGTGGGCGGCCGCGACGCGGCCTACGCCCAGGGCTTCCACGAGCCCGAGGCCGGCGGCGGCCGCTGGACGCGCGCCTCCTCCGCTCTGCTCTTCCCCCAGGCGGGCCTGCCCGGGCAGCTCACGCTCACCGTCAGCGGCCCGCCCGACGGCCCGCCCGCCGAACTGGTCGTCCTGCTCAACGGCGCGGCGGAGCTGGCGCGCCGCGAGGTCGGCCCCGAGCGGCAGACGGTCACGGTGCCCGTGAGCGGCGGGCTGCTCAAGGCGACCGACTTCTTCGTCGAGCTGCGCTCCACCACCGCGGCCCTGCCCGACGGGCGGGAGGTCGGCGTGCTGCTGCACGAGGCGACCTACGCGGCCGGCCCCGGCCCCCTGGCGCCCTACCCCGCCCAGGTGCTCTACGGGGCCCTGGCCGGGGCGCTAATGGCGCTGCTGGCGCGGCCGGGCGCGGACCTCACCCCCCGGCCCCCTCTCCGCAGCGGAGAGGGGGAGCCGCGCAGCGGCGGGGGTGAGGTCGAGATGGCCGGCAGGCTCCTCGCTCGCCGCGCCCCGGCGCTCGGCCT
>DAOLDO010000234.1:0-8297 GCA_035327325.1 Chloroflexaceae bacterium
CTGGCGGTCGCGCCGCGCCGCCAGGAGGAGTCTGTATGGCCGGTGAAGTCAACCTGCGGGCCACCCTCGCCCGCCCCTATCTTGCCGCGACCACGACGCCCCAGGTCGCCTACGCCCTGCTCGAGGTCCAGCCGTCCCAGGTGGTCGCCCAGGTACGGATGCCGGTCAACGTCTGCTTCGTGCTCGACCGCAGCGGCTCGATGAAGGGCGAAAAGATCGAGCGGGTGCGCCAGGCCACCACCATGGCCGTTGACCGCCTCGCCCCCGAGGACACGGCCGCCGTGGTGATCTTCGACCACCGCACCGAGGTGCTCATCCCCGCCGGCCCCGTGGGCGACCGCCGCGCCGTCAAGGACCGCATCGCCCGCATCCGTGAGTCGGGCGGCACCAAGATCGCCCCCGCCCTGGAGCGGGCCCTCCAGGAGATCCAGAAGGACCGCGGCGGCGCGATCCGCCGCCTGGTGCTGCTCACCGACGGCCAGACCGAGAACGAGGACGAGTGCCTGCGCCGCGCCGAGGACGCCGGCCGCCTCGGCGTGCCCGTCACCGCCCTGGGCGTGGGCAAGGACTGGAACGAGGACCTGCTGATCGAGATGGCCAACCGCTCGGGCGGCACCGCCGACTACATCGCCCGCCCCGACGAGATTACCGAGTACTTCCAGCACACCGTCCAGCAGGCCCAGAACACCGCCATCCAGAACGCCGCCCTCAACCTGCGCCTGGTCGGCGGCGTGACCCCGCGGGCCGTCTGGCAGGTCATCCCCCTGATCAACAACCTCGGCTACAGGCCGATCTCCGACCGCGACGTGAGCGTCCCCCTCGGCGAGCTCGAGACCGGCCAGGGCCGCACCGTGCTGGTCGAGCTGCTGGTGGACCCGCGCCCCGCCGGCACCTACAGGGTCGGCCAGGCCGAGGTGTCCTACGACGTGCCCGCCCTCGGCCTCGTCGGCGAGAAGGCCAGGGTGGACGTGCTGCTCACCTTCACCGCCGACCAGGGCCAGCTCGCCCAGGTCAACCCCGGCGTGATGAATATCGTCGAGAAGGTCAGCGCCTTCAAGTTGCAGACCCGCGCCCTGCAGGACCTGTCGCAGGGCGACGTCCAGGGCGCGACCCAGAAGCTCAAGAGCGCGGTGACCCGCCTGCTCAGCCAGGGCGAGCTCGAGCTGGCCGAGACGATGCAGCAGGAGATCACCAACCTGGAGCAGAGCGGCCAGCTCTCGAGCGAGGGCCAGAAGACGATCAAGTTCCAGGGCCGCAAGACGGTGCGCCTGAGCGATATTGACCTGCCGAAAGAGTAGCCGCCCCGCGGGGAGTCTCAGGGAGGGCCTGGCCCTCCCTGTTTCTTTGCCGCCCCGCGGCGCAGAGTGAGCCTATGTACATCCTGGTGACGAACGACGACGGCTACCAGAGCGAGGGGCTGGCGGCGCTGCGCGCGGCTCTCGCCGAGGTTGGCGAGACGGTCGTGGTGGCGCCCGATCGCAACTGGAGCGCCGCGGGCCACTACCGCAAGCTGTTCGACCCGCTGCGGGCCTGGGAGGGCGCCCTGCCCGACGGGAGCCCGGCGATGATCTGCGACGGGACGCCGGCCGACTGCGTGGCCCTGGCGGTGATGGGCTTGCTGCCGCGCAAGCCCGACCTGATTGTCTCCGGGATCAACCTGGGGGCCAACCTGGGGACCGACCTGCTCTACTCGGGCACGGTGGCGGCGGCGATGGAGGGGATCGTCTTCGGCGTGCCCGGGATCGCCGTCTCGCAGCTGCGCCCCAAGGAGGGCCCGTGGGACTTCCGGGCCGCCCAGGCGGCGGTGGTGCGCCTGGTGCGCCACGTGACCGAGCGCGGCCTGCCGCCCGGCATCCTGCTCAACCTCAACGCCCCGGCTCGCCCCCCCGAGGAGGTCCACGGCCTCCGCATCGCCCGCCTCGGCCGGCGCTCGTACCGCGACGAGCTGGTGGTGCGCCACGACCCCCGCGGCCGCCCCTACTACTGGATTGACGGCGCCGAGCCCGAGGACCACGCCGAGGAGGGCACCGACGTGGCGGCGGTCGCCGAGGGCTACGTTAGCCTCACCCCGGCCCACATGGACCTGACCAGCCACCGCTGGCTCGACGAGCTGCGGGGGTGGGGGGTGGAGGGGTGAGGCGCTCACAGCCCGGTTGTGAGCGACGACGCCGGACGGGGTGAGCCGCGCTGCACGCGTGGGGGTGAGCGGAGCTGCAAGGGCTCGGATCACCCCCGCGAGCCGAAGGCGAGCGTCACGCGCGCCTGGCGACGCTGCTGCGCTCGCGGGCGGCGGGGGCGGTGCCGTGGGGGAGCAGGGCCTCGGCGGCCTCGCTGAGCTGGCGGATATCGGCGAAGGGGCCGTCGTCGCTGGTGACCACGGCGACCGAGAGGGCCATGGGGGGAGCCTGGCCGGCCTGGATGTCCCGGTAGCCGTAGTGGAGCTTAATGTCGGCGTCGAAGCGCGCGGTCAGCTCGGCGGCGACGGCCTCGATGCGCTCGGGCAGCGAGATGATCAGGAAGTACGGCCCCACCACCATCTGGCCGACGAAGTCGCCCTCGGCGCCGTGCTCGCGCACCACGTCGCAGAGCAGCAGGGCGGTGAACTTCAGCACGTCCTCGCCGACCACGACGCCGTAGTGCTGGGTGAACTGCTCGAAGCCGTTGACCCGGATCAGGGCCAGGGTCCAGCTCGCGGCGCCGAGTAACTCGCGCAGCTGGGCGTTGACCAGCTCGCCGGTGGGCAGGTTGGTGATCGGGTGGTACTGGCCCTTGCGCCGGCCCTCGCTCAGCTGGTTGCGGATCACCGAGGAAAGCTCCTCGATGTCGAAGGGCTTGCCGAGGAAGTAGTCGGCGCGCACGATGTTGTGGGCCGTCAGGCGGCTCGCGCGCTCGCTGAAGGCCGTGAGCACGACGATGGGGATGTTCTGGGTGTCGGGCGCGGCCCTGAGGGCCTTGCCCACCTCGTAGCCGGTGATGTCGGGCAGCCGTACGTCGAGCACGACCAGGTCGGGCGGGGTGGCCCGGCAGATCTCGAGGGCCTCGCGGCCCCTGTTGGCCCAGGTGACGGCGTAGCCCTCGCCGGCCAGGTGAAGCTCCAGAAGGCGGGCGATCGCCGGGTCGTCCTCGACGATCAGGATGCTGTCTTGCTCGTGGGCCATCGCGCTGCTCCATCGCGAGGCGGCGTGGCCGCCGGGGGCTGGTCGGGGTGGGCGCGGAGTCGCCTACATAAACGGCGCCGGGCCGCGCTTTCGGCGCCCCGCGCTCCTTGCCGTTCGCCTGGCTCCTTGCTATACTGCGGTTTACGGCTAGATGACAATATCAACATCCGAGGCGCCGCCATGACTATGCACGAACAGAAGCTCGAAGACGTCGCGGACGTGCAGGCCGCCCTCCGATCACCGTACTTTAACCGCGAGCTGAGCTGGCTCGAGTTCAACCGGCGGGTGTTTGAAGAGGCGATCGACCCCCGCAACCCGCTGCTCGAGCGGCTGAAGTTCCTGGCGATCTGGGCCGCGAACCTCGACGAGTTCTTCATGATCCGCGTGAGCGGGATCAAGCAGCAGATCAGCGCCGGCGTCCAGAAGCAGTCGCCCGACGGCCTCACCCCGACCGAGCAGCTCGCCGCCGTGCGCAAGGCCCTGCTCCCCGCCCTCGAGGAGGAGCGCGACCTGTTCCTTGGCGAGCTGCTGCCGGCCCTGCGCGAGCAGGGCATCACGCTCCACGGCTACGGCGAGCTGAGCAAGGCCCAGCGGGCCTGGGTGGACGACTACTTCCAGCGCAATGTGTTCCCCGTGCTCACGCCCCTCGCTTTCGATAGCAGCAGGCCCTTCCCCTTCATCTCGAACCTCAGCCTGAACCTGGCCGTGGTCATCCAGGACCACGAGAAGGGCGAGCTGTTCGCCCGGGTGAAGGTGCCCGAGGTCCTGCCCCGCCTCGTGGCCCTCCCCCCCGACCTGTGCACCGTGCCCGAGGGCGTGCCCCCGGGCCGCCAGGCGTGCTTCGTCTGGCTCGAGCAGGTGATCGCGGCCCACCTGAGCGCCCTCTTTCCCGGGGTGCAGGTGATGGAGAGCTACCCGTTCCGGGTGACGCGCAACGCCGACATGGAGATCGAGGAGGACGAGGCCGACGACCTGCTCGAGACGATCGAGCAGGGGGTCAGGCAGCGCCGCTTCGGCGAGGTGGTGCGCCTGACGGTCGAGAGCTCGATGCCCGAGCGTATCGCCGGCCTGCTGCTCACCAACCTGAAGATTGACCCGGGCGACCTCTACACCGTGCGCGGCCCGCTCGGCCTGGCCGACGTGATGGCCCTGACCAGGCTCGACCGCCCCGACCTGAAGGATAGCCCCCATGTGCCGGTGCTGCCAACCGTGCTGCGCGGCGGGGGCGACATCTTCGAGACGATCAGGGCCGGCGACGTGCTGCTCCACCACCCCTACCACTCCTTCTCGCCGGTGATTGACTTCATCAACGCGGCGGCGGCCGACCCGCAGGTGCTGGCGATCAAGCAGACCCTCTACAGGGTCGGCAGCAACTCGCCGATCGTGCGGGCCCTGATGCACGCCCGCGAGCAGGGCAAGCAGGTGACGGCGGTGGTCGAGCTGAAGGCCCGCTTCGACGAGGAGAACAATATTATCTGGGCCAGGGCGATGGAGGCCGCGGGCGTCCACGTGGTCTACGGCCTGGTGGGCCTGAAGGTCCACGCGAAGCTGGCCCTGGTGGTGCGCCAGGAGCAGGAGGGGATCCGCTGCTACGCGCATCTGGGCACGGGCAACTACAACGCCGGCACCGCCAGGGTCTACACCGACATCGGGCTGCTCACCTGCGACGAGGACATCACCGCCGACGTGGTGGAGCTGTTCAACACGCTCACGGCCTACGGGCGGCGCGACGGCTACCGCAAGCTGCTGATCGCCCCGGTGATCATGCGGCGCCGCCTGCTCGAGCTGATCGAGCGCGAGATCGGGCGCCAGCAGGCCGCGGGCGACGGGCGCCTGATCTTCAAGATGAACGCCCTGGTTGACCTCGAGATGATTGACGCTCTCTACCGGGCCGCCCAGGCCGGCGTGCGTATTGACCTGATCGTGCGCGGGATGTGCGGCCTGCGCCCCGGCGTGCCCGGCCTCAGCGAGACGATCCATGTGCGCAGCATCGTCGGCCCGTTCCTCGAGCACCACCGCATCTACTACTTCCACAACGGCGGCGCCGCCGACGTCTACCTCGGCAGCGCCGACCTGATGGAGCGCAACCTTGACCGCCGCGTCGAGGAGCTTTACCCGGTCGAGGACCCGACCCTGGCCCGCTACGTGCGCGACCTGCTCGAGTGCTACCTGAGCGACAATATCAGGGCCCACGTGCTGCGCCCCGACGGCAGCTACGAGCGCCTCGCCCCCGGCGACGACCCGCCGGTGGACAGCCAGCGGCCGTCACGCATGATCCCCGACCGGTAGCGGGAGACCGGGAGCGCCAGCATCATGCCCACCCTGCGCATGTTCATCGCCTCGAGCTCCCCGGTGAGGTCCGCGACGAGCTCGTCGGGGCTCAGGAGGCTCTGCGCGGGCTGCCGGTGCGCCTGGTCGGCCCCGAGGGCATGCACCTGACGCTCCAGTTCCTCGGCGAGACGGACGGGGCCCTGGTGGGGCCGCTGGTCGCGGGTCTGGCGGGGCTGCCCACGACGGCGTGCCGCCTGAGCCTGGCCGGCCTCGGCGCGTTCCCCACGGCGCGGCAGCCGCAGGTGATCTGGGCGGGCGTGGGCGGCGATACCGAGGCCCTGGCCGCGCTGCGGCGCGAGGTGGCGGCGGCCACGGGCGCCCTGGGCCTGGCGGACGAGGCGCGGCAGTTCCGGCCACACCTGACCCTCGGCCGGGTGCGCCAGGGCGTTGGCCCGGCGGAGCGGCGGGCGGTGGCCGAGGCCCTCGCCAGGACCGCGCCGCCGGCCCCGCTCGCCTGGGAGGCGGGACGGCCCGCCCTGTTCCAGAGCGCGCTGACGCCGCGCGGCGCGGTCTACACGCGGCTGGGGCCGTAGCGCCCCGCCCTCAGCCAGATCTTAGCTGCGCGGGGGGCGGCGATCTGGTAGACTGAGGGCATGCACCGCCTGACCACCCACCGCCTGGCGCGGCTGGCCGCCGCGTCGCTGCTCGCCCTCCTCGTGGCCCTGGCCTTCGTCGCCCCCGCGGCGGCCCAGGGGGGGGCCGAGTGGCTCGAGCGGCCCACGGCCCACTTCACAATCGCCCACGCCCCCGGCGGCGAGGCCGAGGCCGAGCGCTACGCGGCCTGGGTGGACGAGATCTACGAGGAGATCGCCGCCGCCCTCAGCTACCGCACCGCGACCCCCCTCGTCCTGCGCCTCTTCCCGACCAGCGAGGACTACTACCAGCTCAACCCGGCGGCGCGCAACGTGCCGGGGGTGGTGGCCCACGCCGACTTCCGCCGCCGCGAGCTGGTGGTGATCGTCGAGCGCACCCGCCAGCAGAGCGAGGAGGAGGTGCGCAACAACGTCCGCCACGAGCTGACCCACATCGTCGCCGGCGACCTGAGCGAGAGCAGGCTCAACACCGGCTTCCAGGAGGGCGTGGCCCAGTATATGGAGCGCCCCGCGGGCGAGCTGGAGCGGCGCGTGGCTGCCCTGCGCGACGCCCGCGACCGCGGCCGCCTGCTGCCCTGGCGCGCCTTCGACGACCGCGACCAGATCTACGCGGCGCCCGAGGTGAGCTACCCCCAGACTCTCTCGGTGGTGGCCTTCCTGGTCGAGCGCGAGGGCTTCGCCAGGCTGCGCGAGTTCCTCGCCGTGAGCGCGCGCAGCAGCGGCTACAGCTCGGCCCTTGAGCGGGCCTACGGCGTCTCGGCGGCCGTGCTCGAGACGGAGTGGCGCGACTGGCTGCCGAGCTACCTGGACGGGGGCTACAGGCGCAGCGCCCTGACCGTCTACGACTTGGGCTTCGCCCGCGGGCTGGTCGAGCAGGGCAGCTACGCCGCCGCCGCCGAGGAGCTGGGCCAGGCGATCGAGTGGCTGCGCCGCCAGGCGGCGACCCAGCCGCCCGAGGTGCTGGCCGAGGCCGAGGCCCTGCTCGCGCGCAGCGAGGCGGGGATGCGGGCCGAGCAGCTGGCCGAGAGCGCCCGCCAGGCGCTGGAGCGGGCCGACTATATGCGCGCCGGCGAGCTGGTGGCCGGCGCGCGCGCCCTCTACGGCCAGCTCGACGACGCGACGCAGGCCGAGGTGCTCGCCATCTACGAGGGGCGGGCCGAGCGCGGCCTGCGGGCCACCGGCAGGCTCGCCGAGGCCGACGCCCTGGCCCGGGCCATGCGCTACCCCCAGGCCCGCGCCGCCGCCGACGTGGCCGCTCGGGAGTTCGCCGCCCTCGGCGACGAGGCGCGACGCGACAACGCCCTGAGCCTGCGCTCCGCCCTCGACCAGCGCCAGCGCCTGCTCGGCCTGGCCCTGCTGCTGGCCGGCGGGGCCGGGGTGATCTTCAGCCTGGTGGGGCGCGCCTTCGCGCGGCCGACGGAGATCTGGTAGGGCCTGCGGCCCGAGACGGCAGGACGGCGGCCCTGCCAGCCCATTTGTTAGCCAGAGGACCGCCGCCGGCCCTCTCGCGCTCTCCCGCGCGAGGGCTTCGCCCTTCGAACCCTTAACGCGACGCCGCTGCTGTGCCATCTGGCCCGCGTGTCATGCCCCGTGGGCGCTGCCGTTCAGGGCCCGCCGGCGCGGGGTGACGCCCCGGCCGGCCCCACCGTCCTGGCGGGCCGCTCTCCCGCGCCAGCATGCCTGCCAAGGCGACGGCGCCCCATAGAGACGCCCCGGGAGGGCGTCTCTATTCGTCGGGGCGGGTTGTCGCCCCGGCCGGCGTGGTCGCCCCGGCGAGCCGCTCCCTTAGGCATGGGGCGAGGGCCCTGGTAGAGACGCCCCGCCGGGGCGTCTCCCTACCGCCGGCGGCGGCGCAGCAGCAGCGGGGCGAGGGCGGCGAGCAGCCCGGCGAAGGCCAGCAGCGGCCAGAGCAGGTCGGGCAGCGCGGGCCCGGCGGCGGCCGACGACGCGCCCGCCGCGGGCGTCGGCAGGGTGATCGCGGCGGGCCCGCGCGGCGTGGGCGCAGGGGCGGCCGAGTCGGCGCCATCGGGCAGAACGATGTCGAGGGGGATGGCCGCCGTCACGACGCTCAGCTCCGCGGCGGCATCGGCCAGGGTCAGGTTGATGGTGTAGAGGCCCGGCGGGAGCAGCCCGTCGAACGGTACCTCGAGGGTGGTGGCGGTGCCGGCGAAAATCGTAGCCATGTCTACGTCGTACTCTGTGATCTGTGCGCCGG
>DAOLDO010000235.1:0-8291 GCA_035327325.1 Chloroflexaceae bacterium
GGCATCGGCCTGGGCATTATGGCGCTGGCCCCACTCCCGCGCCGCGGCGTTAAGGCCGGCGCGGGCGAACGAGGCGTCACGCTCCACTTCGCCGGGCTGACCTTCGCGCCGGGGCGCTACCTCTACGCCGACGCCGACGGGATCATCATCGCCGACGGGCCCCTGGCGTAGCCCGGGCTACTCGGCGACGGCGCGGGTCTGGGCGGCCGTCTCCTCGCGCAGGGCGCGGCGCAAGACCTTGCCGATCATGCTTTTGGGCAGCTCGGCGCGGAACTCCACCTCAGACGGCACCTTGTAGCGGGTCAGGCGCTCGCGCAGGAAGGCGATGATCTCCTCGGACGTGGCCGTCTCGCCCTCGCGCAGCACCACGAACGCCTTCACGCGCTCGCCGGCGTAGTCGTCGGGCACGCCGACCACCACGCCCTCGCGCACTTTGGGGTGCTGGAAGAGGGCCTCCTCGACCTCGCGGGGGAAGACGTTGAAGCCGCCGACGATGATCAGGTCCTTCTTGCGGTCGATCAGGGAGAGGTAGCCGTCCTCGTCCAGGCTGCCGATGTCGCCGGTGTAGAGCCAGCCGTCCCTGATCGCCTCGGCGGTGGCCTCGGGGCGGTTGTAATAGCCGAGCATCATGGTGGGGCTGCGCAGGACGACCTCGCCCTGCTCGCCTGGCGGCAGCTCGCGCCCGTCCTCGAGGCTGACGACGCGCACCTCGACGTCGGGGAAGGGCACGCCGACGCTGCCGAGCTTGTGCTGGCCCCTGTAGGGGTTGGCCATGATCGCGGTGACGACCTCAGTGAGGCCGTAGCCCTCGATCATGCGCCCGCCGGTGCGGGCCTCGAACGCCTCCTTGATCGCCAGGGTCAGAGGCGCGGCGCCGACGAAGATCCCCTTGAGGCTGTCGAGCCTGTAGCGCTCGAGCTCGGGCAGGTTGCTGAAGGCCACGAACATGGTGGGCACGCCGGTGAAGAAGGTGGGCCGGCGGCGCTGGATGGTCTTGAGCACCTCGCGGGCGTTGAAGCGGGGGAGCAGCACGATCTCGCCGCCGGCGAGCAGGGCGGCGTTCATGTTCACGCTCATGCCGTAGCCGTGGAAGAGGGGCAGCACGGCCAGGATGCGGTCGTCGGGCTGGAGGTGGCCCCAGGCCCGGATCTGGTGGGCGTTGGCCACGCAGGCCGCGTGCGAGAGCATGATCCCCTTGGCGGCGCCGGTGGTGCCGCCGCTGTAGAGCAGCACGGCGAGGCTGCCGGGGTCGCTCTGGCTGGGGGCGAAGCCCTTGCCGGGGGGCGAGGCGAGCAGGGCGCGCAGCTCGAGGGGGCGCGGGCTGGGCAGCCCGCCGAGCTGGCGGGCCTCGCGCAGGCCCATGGCCAGGCTGAGGGGCAGCGGCAGGTGGTCGGCGAGGCGGGCCAGGATCAGGCGGCGCACGGGCGTCCGCTCGCGCAGGCCGGCGGCCGTGGCGGCGAAGAGCGGGATGGTGACCAGGGTCTCGGCGCCGCAGTCGGCGAGCTGGACGGCGAGCTCGTCGGCGCTGGCCAGGGGGTTGAGGGCGACCACCACGGCGCCGGCCTTGAGGGCGCCGTAGTAAGCGATCACAAACGGGGGGCAGTTGGGGAGCAGCAGGGCCACGCGGTCGCCGGCGGCGACGCCGAGGCCGCGCAGGGCATCGGCGAGCCGGTCGCTCTGCTCCTTCAGGGCGCCGTAGCTGAGCGACTTGCCGAAGAAGCTCGTGGCGGCGCGGCGGGGGGCGCGGGCCGCCGACTCGTCGAGCAGCCTGTAGAGCGGCACCCGCGGGTAGTCGAGCGTGGCCGGGACGCCCGGGTCATAGTGCCTGTGCCATGGTCGCTCCACGTCGAACCTCCTTGCTGGGCTGCCAGAGGCGGGCGTGGATCATACCATACTGTCAGGAGAAACAGAAGGGGCTCAGCGGCCCCGCCGAGCCTCGGCCCGCGGTCCCGTTCGGGTATCAGCCTCTGGGTGGTGGCGGGGGCGGCGCGGGTCCCGTAGGATACTGATGAGTTTCGTCACATGTTTGCCCCCAGGGTTCGGTATACTCTCCGTATGGCACAAAGGGCTACAGCGTACCGGGCGCGGCTCGGGCGGGCGGGGCGGGGCCTCTGGCGGGCCTGCCGCGCCGGCTGGCGCCCCGGCCTCGTCGCGGCGCTGGCGGTGCTGCTCGCCCTGCTGAACCCGGCCCTCTGCGTGATCCACTGCCTGGTGCTGCACGGCGGCCACGCCCCGGCCCACGCCCACCACGGTCACGGGGCCGCCGCGCACGCCCACATCCACCATGACGGTGCGGTCGGCGCGAGCCACATGGTCACGCCGGCCGCGCACGACCACGGCGGATCCGCCGGCGCGGGCCTCTGCGCGCACCAGGCCGATGGCGCCGGCGCGCCGCTCCCGCGGGCCCTCTACGAGCTTGCGCCGCTGGCGGCGCCGCTGCTGGCGCTGACCCTCTTGCTCTCGCGTCCCTCCGCGCGAGCGCGCGTCGCCCTCCGCCCCCTGGCCCCCGCGAGCCCTCCGACCCCCCCGCCTCGCCCCGTCGCCCTGCCCTGAGCCGGCTGTACGCCCCGTTGTACAACCCATCGTTGGCGCCACGAGCGCCCAAGCTCAGAAGGAGCGACCCTCATGAAGGCGAGCGCGCTACTGCGTCTACCCGCGGCCCTGCTGATCGCGGCGATGATGGTCCTGTTCACCGCCGGCACGGCCGGCGCCCACGGCCACGAGCACGTCGGCCCATACGAGGTTGTGATCGGCTTCCGCACCGAGCCCGCCGTCCAGGGCGAGCCGAACGGCCTCGACCTGCGCGTGACCAACCACGAGACGGGCGCGCCAGTGATCGGCCTCGAGGCGACCCTGCAGGCCGAGATCAGCTTCGGCGGCGCCACCATGCCCCTGGAGCTGCGCCCGCGCTGGGGGCAAGAGGGGGCCTACACGGCCGAGGTGCTGCCCACCGAGGCCGGCGACTACACCTTCCGCATCTTCGGCGCGATCGAGG
The DNA here is from genome assembly GCA_035327325.1 of Chloroflexaceae bacterium. Classification (GTDB taxonomy): domain Bacteria; phylum Chloroflexota; class Chloroflexia; order Chloroflexales; family Chloroflexaceae; genus CAIWXH01. The sequence continues at coordinate 2,996 of DAOLDO010000235.1, forward strand.
GCACGCCTGTGGACATGGCGATGACGAGCAGCCCCGACACCTTCAGCTCGGTGGAGTCCAAGGCCAGCATCGCGTTTCCTGCCCCCGAGGCCACGCCGGCCGAGCTCGCCGCCGCGGCGGCCGCCGCGCAGCAGCAGGCCCGGCTCGCCCTGATCGTCGGCGGCCTCGGCGCCCTCCTGGGCCTGGCCGGCCTCGGCGTCGCCCTCGCGGCCACGCGGGGCCGCCGCGCCGCTGAGCCGGCCGGCGTCCGCCGCACGGCCTAGCCCCTGCCCAGAGGAAGAGCCGCGCCCCGCCAGCGCCCTTGTTCGCGGCGCCCTGGCGGGGCGCGGCCCCCGCGCCGGCGCGCCTGGTCGCCGTTGCAGAGCTGCCTATGCCGCGTACCCTGTTGCTTATGCTGGCCGCCCTGGCGGCCATGATCCTGTTCCCTGCGCCGGCCGCGGCCCACGCCGCCCTGGCCCTGGCCGAGCCCGCGCCCGGGGCGGTGCTCGCCGAGCCACCCGCCGCGGTGCGGCTCGAGTTCACCGAGCGCCTCGACCCCGCGTTCAGCAGGCTGCGCCTGATTGACGAGCGTGGCGCGGTTGTGGCCGAGACCACCGAGGTCAGCCCCGAGAGCCCCGCGCGCCTGCTGCTCGAGCTGGAGCCGCTGCCGCGGGGCAGCTACACGGCCATGTGGCGGGTGCGCTCGGCCGAGGACGGCCACGTGACCGAGGGCGTGGTGCCGTTCGGCGTCGGCGTCGCCGCCGACCTGGCCGTGGCCCTGCCGCCCCCCGGCTCGCCGGCGCCCGCCCTCGCCCCGCCGCCCGCCGCGGGCCTGCTCGGCCGCTGGCTGGCCCTGGCCGGCGCCGGCCTGGCCGTCGGCGCCATCAGCTTCGGCCTGCTCGTCTGGCGCCCGGCCTGGCGCTCGCGGCCCGGCGCGCCAGGCGCGGACGCGGCGATGGCCCGCGCGACCCGCCGGCTGGTGCTGGCGGGGACGGCCCTGCTGTTCGCGGGGGCCCCGCTGAGCGTTCTCAGCCAGGCCGGGGCTGTCACAGGCCCGGGCGAGTCGCCGGTCGCGGCGCTGACCGGGCTGCTGCTCGGCACCACGGGGCTACTGCTCGGCGGCAGGCTGCTGCTGGCCGGGGCCCTGGTCGCCATGTCCCGCTGGCTCGAGCCCCCGGGGGCGGGCGCGGCGCGGGGGTGGCCGGCCGCGCTGCTTGTCGGGGCGCTGCTGCTGCTGACCTTCCCGCTGACCGGCCACGGCGCCGCGGCGGGCGCGCTGGCGCCGGCCCTGGTGGCCGTGGGCTTCGCGCACACGGCGGCGATGGCCGCGTGGCTCGGGGGCCTGCCCGCGCTCCTCGCCGCCCTGAGTATGGCCCGGCACCCCGACGCCCCCGCCGGCCCGCCTCCGGGGTCGCTCGCGCGGCGCTTCTCGGCCATGGCCGTGGCCGCCGTCGTCGCCGTGGCCCTCTCGGGGGCGGCGGCCGCGTGGGCCCACATCGGCGCGCCCGAGCTGCTGGCGACGACGACCTACGGCCGGGCGCTGCTCGTGAAGAGCGCCGCCTTCCTGGCCCTCGTCGGCCTGGGCGCCCTGCACCTGCTCGTGGCCGGGCCCCGGCTGCGCCCCGGCGGGCCGTGGGCGCGGCGCATGCGGCTGACCATCGGCCTCGAGCTCGCCCTGGCCGCCGTGGTGCTGCTCGCGGCGTCGGCCCAGCTCACCACGGCGCCGAGCCGGGCGGCCTGGGAGGCCCAGCAGCAGGTCGGGCAGCGGCTCGCGGCGCGGGCCGGCGACGAAGACCTGGTGCTCTGGGTGACGCCGGGGCGGGTCGGCGACAATCTCCTGGCCCTCGACCTCGCGGCGGAGCGCGCCGAGGCGCGGCCAGACACGGTGGTGCTGTTTCGCCTCTCCATGCCGGGCCACGCGATGGCGCCGCTCCAGGCCGAGGCCGAGCGCGCCGGCGCCGGGCGCTACCAGGCCAGGGGCGGCTTCCTCTCGATGGTGGGACGCTGGGAGGTCGAGACGATCGTGCGTCGCCCCGGCCTCGCCGACACCCGCCATAGCTTTACTGTTGATGTCCGCGGCCGGTAGGCCCCGCCTCGCGCCCCTGTAACGCCCCCGCGCTACAATACGCTCCTCGGAACCTATACCCTACGCGAGGAAACCCATGGGCGCCCGTCACATGCTTGCGATCCTGGTCGCCTGGTCGGCCGTCTCCCTGCTGGCCGGCTGCTGGGCCCAGCCCCCGGGCGGCCCGGCGCCCGACGACCTCCAGCTGACCTACCGGTGGCGCGAGGGCAGCCTCCCGCCGCCGTACCACTACTCCTACAGCATCACGCTCGCGGCCGACGGCGCGGGCGAGGTGACAATGGTCCCCGACTACCCGGGCGAGGGCGTGCCGGTCTGGACCGAGCCGTTCAGCGTGGACCGCGCGGCCCTCGACGGCATGTACGCGACGATGGTCGAGAACGGCCTGCTGAGCGAGCGCTGGCGCGCCGAGAGCGACCCGCCCATCGGGGGCAGCTCGGAGGACCTCGCGGCGGCGGCCGGCGGCCGCACGGTCGAGATTCCCTCGTTCGTCGTCCAGGCCCAGCGCGAGCGCGCCGAGGCGATCTACGCCGCCCTGCGCGAGGTCGTGCCCGCGGCGATCTTCGCCGACCTCGAGGCGCGCCGGGCGGCCTACGAGGCCGAGCACAGCGAGCCATAAGCGGGCCAGGCGGGCTGAAGCGGCGTGTTGCCCTTGACAAAGGGCGATTCGGCGCTATTATCGGAAACAGATGTTCGCTGCACTTGGCGAGGGCGGGCCATGACACTGACGAGCGCCGATATTCCCCAGGCCGACCAGCTGTGGGACGTAGCCCGCGTGCCAGAGGCGATCGACCGGGGGCGCCACAGCACCGAGACGATCGCCGAGTACATCGGCATGAAGGTCGTGCGCCAGGGCAACTACTACCTCCAGGCCGCCCGCATCCTCGGCCTGGTCGCCGAGGGCGGGCCAGGCGACGAGCCGAAGCTGACCACCCTCGGTCGCGGCTTCGCCCGCAGCAACCGCGCCGAGCAACGCACCTACCTCAGGCGCCTGATGTTCCACCGCGACCCGATGCGCTCGGTGATCGCCGCCCTCCGCTCGGCCGATGGCCTCGACCGCGCCGACCTCGCCCACGTCCTCCAGGGGCTCGCCCCCCTCGCCGAGAGCACGGCCCAGCGCCGCGCCCACACCGTGGCCGCCTGGCTCACCGCCGTGGGCCTGGCCGAGTGGCGCGCCGGCCGCCTCTGCTACACCGGCCCCAACCTGCCCATCGCCTCCACGCCCGACCGGGCGGCGTAGCCGCTCGCCCTGTGAGGTGTGAGCGCTCGCCCTGTGAGGTGTGAGTGCTCGCTGCGCTCACCCTGTGAGGTGTGAGCACAGGCTTTCATCGGGCACCTCACACCTCACACCTCACACCTCACACCTCATACCTCACACCTCTCAGCCAGCTACAGGAGCGCCACCAGCCCCGCGACCAGCCGCTCGATGTCGCCGGGGCTGTTATACGCCTGCACCGAGACGCGCACCAGGGGCCGCCCCTGCCAGACCACGATCGGCACCTCGACCGCGTGCTCGTCCCACAGGCGCCGCTTGAGCGTGGCGGAGTCGCAGGGCGGCAGGGGCAGCGCGCGCATCTGCGCCCACCAGCCGCCGCCGTCGGGGCTGAGCGGGGGCAGGCCGGTGAGCTCGGCCAGCCGGCGCGAGGCGTCGAGCAGCAGGGCGTGGCACGCGGCGCGGACCGCGGGCCAATCGTGCTCGCGCTGGAAGGCGATCGCCGCCGGCACGCTCAGGTAGGCGGCCGGGTCGGCTGTCCCGGTCCAGCCGAAGTGGTCCACGAAGGGCGATGGGCCGGGGGCCTCGGCCTCCCAGCCCCAGCTCACCACGAGGGGGCTGAGCAGGGCCTGGGCCTCGGGGCGGGCGTAGAGGAAGCCGGCGCCCTTGGGCGCGCAGAGCCACTTGTGGCAGTTGCCTGCGTAGAAGTCGGCGCCGAGGGCGGGCAGGTCGAGGGCGATCTGGCCGGGGGCGTGGGCCCCGTCCACCACGGTGAGGATGCCGGCCTCGCGGGCCCGGCGGCAGATCGCCGCCACGGGGAAGGTCAGAGCCGTGGGCGAGGTGATATGGCTGACCACGATCGCCCGCGTGCGCGGCGTGACCCGGGCCCACAGGGCCTCGACCACCTGGGCGGGGCCCTCCAGGGGCAGGGGGACAGGGGCGCGCACGTAGCGGGCCCCACGCTGGCCGCAGACGAAGCGCCAGGTGCGGTCTACGGCGCCGTACTCGTGGTCGGTGGCCAGCACCTCGTCGCCGGGGGCGAGGGCGAGCGAGCGGGCGACGATGTTGACCGCGTGGGTCGCGTTGGGCACGAAGGCGAGGTCGTCGGCCGGGGCGCCGAGGTAGGCCCCGAGGGCGACGCGGGCCTCGGCGAGCAGGCCGCCGACGCGCCGGCCCAGGAACTCGACCGGCTGGGCCTCCAGCTCGCGCTGCCAGGCCCGGTACGTCTTGAACACGGGGCGGGGGCAGGCGCCGAAGCTGCCGTGATTGAGGAAGGCCATCCCCGGGCGCAGCAGAAACTGGCCTGCGAGCTCGGGCAGAGGCAGGGCCAGAGGCCCGCGGGGCGCGGCGGAACTGTTCATGGGCGCTATTATAGACCGTTTGCAAAAGCGAATCGGAGGTGCTATACTGTGTCAGGAAATGGCTGCGCAGCGCGCTCTAACGCTGTGAGCCGGGGACCCACGGGGCCGCACACATGGAGAGCAGGTCCTCGACCGGCTGTCCAGGGACACACGCGATGAACCGTCGCTGAGCAGACTTCCCGCCGACCGCACGACGCCCCCTGGTGGTGTCGCGCGTGGGCGCCGGAAGGACAGCCTGTGCCGGACGTTGTGGAAAAGTGGGTAGCCCCCACTTTTCTTATTGTAGGCGAGCAGGGGTATGAAGAGCGACTTTTACACGGCGATCTCGCAGATCGCAGCCGAGCGGGGCATCCCCAAAGAGGCCATCATTGACGTGATGGAGAAGGCGCTGATCACCGCCTATAAGCGCACCCTGGGCAACAACCCGCCCCCGATGGAGGTGACCGTCCGCCTCGACCCGCAGACGGGCGCCGCCAGGGTCTACGCCGAGAAGCAGGTGGTTGACGACGTGCTCGACGACCGCTTCGAGATCGACATCGAGGACGCCAAGCAGCACAAGCCCGACGCTCAGCTCGGCGAGACGGTTATGGTCGAGAGCACGCCCAACGACTTCGGGCGCATCGCCGCCCAGACCGCCAAGCAGGTGGTGCTCCAGGGCAT
>DAOLDO010000236.1:0-8281 GCA_035327325.1 Chloroflexaceae bacterium
CCTCCTGCGCAGCGGCGGCTACGCAGGATTATAGCAGCTCTCGTTGTAGTAATAGCTTGGATAACGAACAATGCTGTAGCAGGCTCTTACGGATTGATTGTAGGAGTTGCTCACGCTCCTGATGGATGAAGAAGTGCCCTCCGGGCAAAAGCTCGACCATAACCGTACCATGCGTCTCCGTCTGCCAGTCGGCGAGGTCTTCACGGCTGACATACCTATCGCGGAGGCCGCCAAAGGCCGAGATTGCGCAGTCAAGGGGGGGCTCTTTCAGGTAGGTGTATGTCTCGCACACTGAGAAATCGGCTCGCAGCACCGGAAGGAGGAACTGCATCATCTGATTGTCTTTGAGCAATTCATCAGGGGTGCCCCCCAGGTAGCGTAGCTGCTCGATCAGATCCCGCGTGGGGATCTGGCTCAAGGGTGGCAGTGGGTAGGGCCGAGCTGGAGCGCGGTGAGCGGAGACCAGGAGATGCGCCGGGCCCCGTAAGCCCTGGCGTCGGAGGTTGCGTGTAAGCTCGAAGCTAATAAGCGCGCCCATGCTATGCCCGAAGAATGCGAACGGTCGGTCTAAAAGAGGTGATAGCGCGCCTGTAAGCCTTTGCACCAGGCCCTGCAACCCGCTGTAGGGCGGCTCGCGCAGGCGATTCTCTCGTCCGGGGAGCTGCACGGCGCACACCTCGATCTCCTGAGGGAGGTTTGCGCCCCAGGAGTGGAAGATCGAAGCGCCTCCCCCAGCGTACGGAAAGCAGAACAAGCGTATATTCGCGCCTGGATTTGGCCTTGGACAGCTGATCCATGGGTTAGATCGCTTTGGTCCGTTGCCCGCATAGGACGACGACGAATTCCACTCGAGCGCGCTGATCATATTGAGCACTGTTCGCCTTCCTCTCGTGTCCGAACAACTGGTATATGGAGGTTCGAGGCAATCAAACCGCTTCGAACCTCCACCACGATGTGATGGTGTTACGCCTGGAGGCGTGGGGCTCGCTCGACCGCCTCGGCCATCTCGATCAGGTTCGAGTGCTCAAAGAGGATCGGCAGGGACAACTCGACCTCAAAGACATGGCGGATGCGCAGCGCAAGCCTTGTCATGAGCAGTGAGTCGCCGCCAAGCACGAAGAAGTTGTCTTTCAGGCCTACCTGCTCGACCTGCAGCACTTCTTGCCACAGCGCTGCTAGAGCGCGCTCTGTATCGCTGTGCGGGGCAACATACCCTGTGGATATCGCCGTAAGCTCCCCCTGTTCGCGCTTTGTCAGAGCCGCGCGATCGACCTTGCCCTGTGGAGTCAGCGGCAGCGCATCCAGCACGACAAGGGTCGTAGGAACCATGTATTCCGGCAGCTTTCCGCGCAGGAAGTGCCGCAACGCCTCCTTGTCCAGCCGCTGCACGGTCGTTGGCCCCTGGGCAAGCAGGACATCAAAGCCCAGACAATCGCGGATAGATCCTGCTTGATTGAAGATCGTCACCCGCTGGAACCCTTGCTCAAGCAACAGATGCTCCCACGCCTCACGCCCCAGCAGTGGGTGTTCCTGACGCCGGTCCCAGTCCTCGAACCGGTCAAAACCTTGCTGCACACCCATGCTGAGGTCGAATGAGGCGTGGAAGCGGGTCTCCTCAACTATGAGCAGCACGCCGCCGGGCGCGAGCAGGGCCTGTGCGCGTGCCACGCTCTGGGCGATGTCGCGCGTAGCGTGAAGCACACTGGCCGCGATCACCAGATCGAAGCTATGGGGCTCATAGCCCTGCGCCTGGAGATCTTCCTCAATATTCAGCAGGCTATAGCGGAGGAATGGGTAAGACTCGAAGGTCCGCTGCGCGTGCTGCAGGAAGAATGGTGAGACATCGGTGTAGACGTAGCTTGTGCGCTCCAGGGGCAGGACAGGCAGCACATAACTGGTCGTCGAGCCGAAACCCGCGCCGATCTCGAGGAGCCGCAGCGACCGCTCCTCAGGCCACGTTTCCACCACGGCGCGCACGACCTCGCGGACGATGCGATTGCAGTGGTCGAAGCCCTTACGGTAAATCTGCGGCATCTCCGCGGACGCGTAGATCTGGGCTGAGTGGACGGTCTCCGTCAGCACATCAGGGAGCTGTCGTGCGACCCCGGTGAGGAGTTCGACCTCGTGCTGCTCGAAGCTGAAGAGTTGCCGCGCCCTCGCGCTAATCGCTGTCACAAGCTTAGTAGGGAGACTGTTCGGGAGAGCCTGTGTGCTCAGGAATTGTTCGCCGTCGCGCTGCAACAGGCCGCTCGCCGTCAGTAACGACAAGTTTCGCCGTACCCACGTCCGGTAGCGGGGCTGGATCGCTGTACGCTGGAGCAACTCGTCCACTGTATAGCGCTCATTGGGCTGCGCGTAGACTCCCAATGCGCGCAGCGCCGCACATACGGCGCTCAGGTGGAGTTCGTCCAACTGCTGCATGAAGCGCTCAAATTCCTGTAGATCTCCCTCCGCTTGATCCTCCAGAGCTTGCCGCCAACCGGCAGACTCCTGAGCCTCCCAGGCCTGCGCAGCCGCCTGTAGGTCGGCGTGGTCAGTAACGATAAGCGTGTCAGCAGCGGTGTGGTCCGTGACCACGTAGGCGACAAGCCGCTTGTCGCCGCGAGGATCGCCGACTGCGGCCACGATTGCGGCCTGCACCTCGGGATGCTGCTCCAGCGCGCTCTCGATCTCGCCCAGCTCGATCCGATGGCCCCGAATCTTAACCTGGAAATCCTCGCGCCCGAGAAACTCAATATTGCCGTCCGGCAGGTAGCGACCCAGGTCGCCGGTGCGATAGAGGCGTTCGCCCGTCCGCGGGTGAGCGAAGAAGCTGGCGTTCGTCTTCGCTTCGTCTCGCCAGTACCCCTGCGCGAGCCCGATGCCGCCGATGTAGAGGTGCCCAGGTACCCAGACAGGACACGGGTCGAGGTGCTCGTTCAAGACGTGGAAGGTCTGGTTCACCATTGGCTGGCCGTACGGGATGCTCTTCCAGTCCGGATCCACATGCCCTATCGGGTACAGGATCGACCAGATCGATGCCTCGGTCGCTCCGCCCAGGCTGTAGAGGTCGACGCCTTCGAAGAGGGCCTGGATGCGCTCCGGGAGGGAGACCGGGATCCAGTCGCCGCTCAACATGACGAGCCGCAGCGATGATGGTAGCGCACGGAGCTCGGGCCGCGCGGCGAGTGTTTCCACAAGCATCTGCATGAGCGCTGGCACGGAGTTCCAGATCGTCACCTGCTCGCGCCGCAGCAAATCGGCCCAATGGGTCGGGTCGCGGCGCGACGCATTGTCAGGGATGACAACCGTTCCGCCGGCCGCTAGCGTCCCGAAGATGTCGTACACCGACAGGTCGAAGTTGAGGTTCGAGAGGGCCAGGATACGGTCGTGCGGGCCGACGGCGTAACGCCGGTTCAGGTCCACAATTGTATTGACCGCTCCGCGGTGGTCGATCATCACCCCCTTGGGCTTGCCGGTAGAGCCCGAGGTAAAGATCACATAGGCCAGGTCCTCCCAACCCTGAATCGGCGCGAGCCCTTGCCCCTCATCCTCACTCACTGGCTGCGCGTCCACCGTCAGCCGGCTGATCTCCGCGGGCCACTCGAGGCGCGTTTCAAGCCAGGGTTGAGTCAGGGCCACCTCGACCCCGCCATTCTCCAGCAGATACCACACCCGCTCTTGCGGCAGCGAGGGGTCGATCGGGAGATACGCCGCCCCGGACGTTAAGACGCCCATCACAGCGACGACCTGCTCCCAGCCCTTCTCCATCACCACGGCGACCAGTGTGTTCGGCCGAACGCCCAGCGTGCGCAGCCGACGACCGATCTGATTCGCTCGCTGGTACAGGTCGGTATAAGTCAGGCTCAGAGTAGGGGATACCACCGCTGGATGGTTCGACCGCTCGGGCACTTGTGCGGCGAATAGGGTATGGAGCAGCGCTTCAGGCAGAGGTGCCCGCGTCTCGTTTACGATTGACCGTTGAGCCAGCTGCACAGGAGGAAGAGCCAGTCGCTCGGTCGTTTGCCAGCGGGCCTCCTCAGCCGCCAGTTGCGCCAGGTATCGGCAGTAGGTTTCGAACATATCCTGGAGCATCCCTTCGGGGAAAAGGCCGTCGACCACATCCCAGTTGAAGACCAGGGCGCCCTTGTGCTCGAAGACCTGGTGATCCAGCCAGACCTGCGGTGTCTGCGAGATTCCGTACACCATCTCGCCGAGCCAATCGATCGGGAAGGTCTCCTCTCCGCTCGTGTAGGCTGTCGCAATGGTGCTGGTGAACACAATCGGCATCACGGCGTGCGGCGCACCGCCCTGTGCCCGGAGCAGCTCGCGCACCACCCGCACACCGCTAACCTGGCGATGCTCCAGGTCTTCCCAGAGCTGCTGCTGCAACCGCCGGGCGCGCTCCTCGAAGGGTGCCTGTGTCGAGGCATCGACTGCGAGCATGTTGACCGAGGTGAAGTCGCCGACGATGTCGTTCACCTGGCGGTGGAGCGGCAGCCGGTTGAAGAGGGTGACATTGATGGTGAAGCGCGCATTCTTGCTCCAGAGTGCGACGACATCGGCGAAGGCGGCGAGCAAGAGGCCGGACGGGGTCAGCCCCGCACGAGTCGCCCGTGCCTTGAGCCCACGCCACAGCTCGGGTTCGAGTTGGGCGCTATGGCGCACAAAGCGTGGCTGTGTAAGGGTCTCCGGCGCGACAGCGAGGGGTAGATCGGGTGCGGGCGGCAGCTCAGCCAACCGCTGACGCCAGTAGTCGAGAGCCCGGTTGTAGATGTCTGACCCCTGCAGCGCGCGCTCGGCCAGAACATAGTCGCGGAATGTGAGCTCGAGCTGTGGCAGTGCCACGTCCGGCGCATGATAGTGGCTTGCCCACTCGCGGAAGATCGTGCGCAGACTCCATACGTCGGCGATCAATATATCGAAGCTGATGTGCAGCCGGATGCGCTCGTCATCAAGGAGTGAGGCGCGCAGCTCGAACAGTGGCCACTCATCAGTCTCCAAGACCTGGTGGGACAGCTGCTCGCGCAGGTTGTCGAGCCAGGTCTTGGTGATCTCCGGCGCCAGCCCGCGGAGATCGAGCCGTTCGATCTGGTAGGGCGGCACCTGCTCCAGGACTCGCTGACTGCCGTCCGGTAGGATTACGGCGCGCAGCATCTCATGACGATCGATCACCCGCTGCCACGCCGTGCCGAGGCGGTCGAGATCTAGATCGGCGCTTTCAAGCTCGAGGTAGATGTGGGCGGCGACATTGCCAAGCTCGACGAAGTCGTTGCGGCCGACCCAGTAGGCCTGCTGGATGTCATTCAACGGGAACGGCTCGTGTCGCCGGCCGTGGTCGGGCACGATTGTCGGTAACTCGGCCTCGCCCCCGCCCGCCCGCACGTGCGCGGCGGTTTCGCCAGCTTCCAGCTGATCGATCAGCTGCGCTGTGAGATCGGCGACGCTCGGCCCCTGCAGGAAAGAGACAATCGGGATGGTCAGCGCCAGATCGCTCTCGATGCCATTGCGAAGCTCGACCGCCATGAGCGAGTCCAGCCCGAGGGTGTTCAGCGGCTGCTGCATGTCCAGCCGGGCATCGGGCAAGTTCAGTGCGCGAGCCACCTGCCTGCGAAGGTAGCCCTCCACACGCTGTCGTCGTTCGACCGGCTCCAGTGCAAGCAGCGTAGCCTTCGCGAGTGCTTCGGTTCCGGCTGCGGGACTCGGACGCGAGTCCACGATGGCGTTTCCCTGCATGATCTCCGCCAGCAGCGGCGCCGCGGCGGCCGCGGGGTAAGAGCGTCGCCACTGCCGCCAGTTCACCGGCATCACGGCGACCTGAACCGGGTTCTTCCCGAGCAGCCCTTCGAGGGCGCGCAGTCCCTCGACCGGGGTGAAGCTACCCATCCCGCGCGAGGGAGAACCGCGGCCTGCGGACTGGTGGCGCACGGCCATGCCCGCTTCCGACCAGAAGCCCCAGTTGATACTCATGGCTGGAAGACCGTGCGCGCGCCGCTCGTGGGCGAGGGCGTCAAGGAAGGTGTTCGCCGCGGCATAGCTGGCAAGGAGCGGCGAGCTGAGCAGCGCCGACGCCGAGGAGAACAGCACGAAGAAGTCGAGAGGCTGGTCGGCCATGAGGCAATGAAGTATCCAGCTTCCGGTCACCTTCGGGCGCAGCACTGCCTGGAGGGCGGCCTGATCCAGGTCGAGCAGGGGCTGGATCGCGACGACACCCGCGGCGTGAACGACACCGCGGATCGGCGGCTCGCCCGCGGCGTGAAATGCCGCCAGAAACGCCCTCAGTCCGGCCTCGTCCGCGATGTCAATAGGCGCGAGGGTGACGCGCACGCCGAGGGCTTCTATGCCACGAACGGCATCGATCCGGCGTGCCACGGCCTCAGGCTGCTCGCGCTCCCAGTCTGACCGCGGCGGTAGTGGAGTACGCCCCATCAGGACGATCTGTTGCGCGCCACGCTCGGCCATCCAGCGCGCAACAAGGAGACCAAGATCTCCTAACCCGCCCGTGATGATATAGCTTGCGTCAGGCCGGAGGGAGAGCTGCGTATCTGCCAAAGGCTTCGCAGCCCGTGCCAGGCGGGCAACGTAGCGCTGCCTGTCGCGGAAGGCTACCTGGTCTTCGCCTTCCGGCTGTAGGACTGTTTCCCACAGCAGCTTCGCGCTAGTTTCAGCCGCGGCGTCCGGGTCAAGATCGACCATGCCGCCCCAGAGCTCCGGGTGCTCAAGTGGAATGGAGCGGCCGAGGCCCCAGAGGGGCGCCTGAGCAAGGGCAAGGGGGCTTGTTTTTGCTCCGATCGGCTGCGCGCCCCGAGTGACTAGCCAGAGACGTGGGGGCGTCTTGCCGTCGGCGCGGGCCAGCGCCTGGATGACTGCTGTCACACTACCGCTGCCCTTCACTTGTGCCTGTTCCAGAGCATCGACGTCCAGGATCTCAGGGGGTGGCGCATCGAGGCTCCAGAGATGGATGATGCGGCGACATGGCGGGAGGTCCAGCGCCGCGATCGCATCGAACAGTTTGCGGACATCTTCAGGCCGCTGGGGGCATAGTGCGAAGTGTGCCTCTTCGAGTTGGACATATGTATCACCAGGCATCACCAGCACGCACTGCTCACCCGAGGCCTTCAGGCATGCTGCAAGTGCGATCCCGACACCGCCGTCGTCAGCGAAAATCAGCCAGCTACCCTGAGCTGTGGGATGGATAGGGTCCGCTGGGGTGGGCGTGCCATGACAGGGCTGGAGCTGCCACTGGAGTTCGTACAGCCAATCGTCCAGGTTGGCAGGCGCGCGCTGCACCTCGCGGTCGATCGCCTGGCCGCGAAGCTTACGGAACTCGGCGACCAGATTCCCAGCTTCATCATAGAGCCAGACATCGCCCTCAAAGGTGTTGGCCGTTCGGTCGCCCGAGGGGTACAGCTTGGCATGGCTCCATAGCTGTAAGGTGCGCGGGCAGCGATAGACCCGCACCTCGTCGATATGGATAGGGACAAAGGCGTCCGGGTCACCTGTAGCCTCAAGGGCGACAGTCGCCCCGAGCACCTGGAGTGCCGCGTCGAGCACGGCGGGATGAAGGTGATAGCGCGCGAGGTCTTCTTCCAGCGCCTCCGGCACAACGAGCTCGCCCAGAGCCTCACGCTGCCCGCGCCATAGCCGGGCAATACCCTGAAAACATGGCCCCCACTGGTTGCCGCGCTCGCCGAACTCCTCGTAGAAGTCGGGTCCGGCGAGTTGCTCCACACAACGTGCCTGTAGGTCGCCCACCTTGATCGGCGCGGGTTCAGGCGCATCGCCGTCGGTCCATCCCTGATGGATTGTGCCGGTTGCATGCAGGGTCCACTTGCCGCCTGGCGCCGATATGGAGCCCGTCGGTCTGCTGTAAACCTGGAACGCTATTTCTTCGGTAGGGCCCGGTATCAGGATGACTTGTAACGTCCGTGGGCTGTCGGGGGGAAGGAAAAGAAGTTGTTTGAAGGCGATGTTCCCGAGGTAGCGCGGGCCGGGACCGAGAACCTCAGTCGCCGCTGCAAGCGCAATCTCGATGTAGCCCGTTCCCGGCAACACCACGACCCCCTGGACACGGTGGTGGTCGAGATACGGAAGCTGGCTCAGATCGAGCTCCGTTTCCCAGAGGTGATGCTGAAGGGCGTAAGCCAGGCTGACCCGCCTCCCAAGAAGGGGGTGACAGGTCGGGTCACTTGCGCTGCGGCGGTGTTGCTCCGGTCGGGGGCTGGCGGTCACTCCGTTCGCCGTATGCCAGAAGCGCTCGCGCTGCCAGGGGTAGGTGGGCAACGGCACCGGACGGCACACG
>DAOLDO010000237.1:0-8270 GCA_035327325.1 Chloroflexaceae bacterium
CGCTGGGGGCGCCCACGTGGGGGCGCCCTTACGGCTTGCCTGGGGCCCGGCGGGGCCGCCCACGTGGGGGCGCCCTTACGGCTTAGCTCGCATTGCGGGCGACTGGCCGAGGGTGCGCACCAGGCCCCAGGCCGGCGGGAGGTAGTCCAGCTCCGCCGTCTCCGCCAGGCCCTCGACGGCCGCGATGGCGCGCAGGGCGTGAACGGTATCGCGGCCGACCAGCTCGGGGGTGCGCAGGGCGCTCTCGGGCCGCGACTCGCTGCCCAGGTCAACCAGAGCGGCGCGGCAGCCGGCCCTGTGGCCGGCCTCGACGTCGTCGAGGATATCGCCGAGGAACCACGAGCGGCCGAGGTCGAGGTCGAGCTCGGCGGCGGCCCGCAGCAGCATGCCCGGGCTCGGCTTGCGGCACTCGCAGGCGACGTTGAACGGTGCCACGGTGCCATCAGGGTGGTGGGGGCAGTGGTACACGCCGTCGAGGCGCACGCCGCGGCGCCCCAGGTCGGCCGCCATGCAGCAGTGCATGGAGGCCAGCTCGCCCTCGCTCAGGTAGCCCCTGGCGACGCCCGACTGGTTGGTGATCACGACGATGCGCCAGCCGTGGCGCTGGAAGAGCCGCAGGAGCTCGGGCACGCCCGCGAAGATCAGCAGCTCGTCGGGCCTGGTCGGGTAGTGGCGCGGCTGGACAAGGGTGCCGTCGCGGTCAAGGAAGAGGGCTGGCTGGCTCATCGTGATCGTCCTCGTGGGCAGACGCGGTCATCAGAACAAAGGTGCTTCTTCTCATGCCGGCGTTCCGACGCCCTCTTCCCCAGTGGGGTCGAGGGTAAACGTTCACCTCCGCCCTCTCCGGCGTCCGCGGCAGAGAGGACGGGAGCCTCACGGCTCGAATAGTGCGCAGCTGTGATATGAGGCGTCCGGCGCTCGGTGAGCAGCTTCCGCGCCGGAGCTGTCGGGCAAGGAGCGGCCCGTGCGCGCCGGAGGCATCAAGTTTCGTGCCCATGCCCCGGTCGCCCGTGTAGGGAACATGCGCAAGTGCGCTGGCACAGGACGTGAAACGTCGGCCCCGGCGCTGCCCCGTGCAGCGCCGCGAGCATGAGTCAACAAGGAGGTTCACCCGATGGCAATCCGCACCCTCGAGGAGAAGTTCATCCACGACCTGGCCGACATCTACGACGCCGAGCACCGCTTTCTGGAGGCCCAGCAGCAGATGCTGCAGCAGGCCTCGGCGCCCCAACTCAAGACCATGATCCAGGAGCATATGGATCAGACCCGCCAGCAGATCGGCAACCTGGAGCAGATCTACAGCCAGCTTGGCAGCAGGCCGATCCGCATCAAGTGCGACGCCGCGGCCGGCCTCGTGACCGAGGGGCAGAAGGGCCTGCAGGAGGCGCAGGCCAACCCCGCCGTGCGCGACTGCATGATCGCCGGCAGCGTGGCCAAGGTCGAGCACTACGAGGTGGCCTCGTACCGCGGCCTGCTCACGGCCGCAGAGGGCATGGGCCAGGCCCAGATCGCCTCGCTGCTGAGCCAGAACCTCCAGCAGGAGGAGCAGACCGCCCACATGGTCGAGCAGAGCACGCCGATGCTGCTCCAGCAGGCCATGTCCGCCCAGGAGCGCGGCAGGTAGGGGCGCGAGGCGTGGGCTGCTCGCCGGGCAGCCCGCGCCGTTCTCCCGACATCAGCTGGCACGTCTCCTGCTTATGTCGAGGCAACGCCGCCGGCGCGCCGCCCAGCAGTGGCCGGGCGCCGCGGCGAAGTTATACAGAGTGAGGAGACCCGCTGATGAGTATGGGACACACCGCCGCCAGCCCGCGCTGCCGGCATGAGCATATCGGCGCCGCGACGATCTACTCGGAGGTGACCGGCGCGGGCTCGCCGGTTGTGCTGATCCACGGCCTGGCGGGCTCGACCCGCTGGTGGGGGCGCAACATCAAGACCCTGGCCCGCGACCACGAGGTACACACGGTGGACCTGGTGGGCTCGGGCCGGAGCGTGGGCAGGTTCGTGCTGCGGGATGCGGCGAGCACAGTCGCCCAGTGGATGGAGCGCTGCGGGGTCGGCCCGGCCGCGGTGATCGGCCACTCCATGGGCGGCCACATCGCCGCCGACCTGGCGGCCAGCCACCCGCACCTGGTCAGCCGGCTCGTGCTGGTGGACGCGGCCCTGAGCTTCGCGGGGGCCCCGCAGCCCAAAGCTCAGGACCTGAGCACGCTCTCGTACCTGCCCTTCGGCATGCTGCCCCTGATCCTGCCCGAGGCGGTCAAGACCGGCCTGCCCAACCTGGCCCGCGCGGCCTACGAGATTATGCGCCGCGACATGGCCCCCGTGCTGGCCCAGATCCGCGCCCGCACCCTGGTGGTCTGGGGCGAGCACGACCCGTGCGTGCCGCTAAGCCTGGGCTACAGGCTGGCCAGCATGCTCCCAGGCAACGCCCTGGCCGTGATCAGGGCCGCCGGCCACGTGCCCATGTGGGAGCAGCCGGCGGCCTTCAACAGCGTCGTCACCGCATTCCTGCACAGCCACGACGGCGCCGTGCAGCCCACGCCGAACCTGCGTCTGCAGGCCCCGACCCGGCTGGCCTCGTAGCGCAAACAACCGGTGACGGGCGCGCCAAGGGCCCACGCGCCCGCCCCGTAGAGATAGATAGATGCCCCCGAGGGTGTTCGTGGGTGGACCCTACGCCGACTCTCAGGCGCCCGCGGCCCCCCCGGGCGGCACCAGCGGCGGCGTCCCCTCGCCGGGCAGCCGCACAATAAAACTGCTGCCCTCGCCGGGCGCGCTGCGCACCTCGACCGTGCCCCCATGGAGGCGCACGAGCTCGCGCACGACGTACAGACCCACGCCAACGCCGCTGACCCCGCGGGTCTCGGGGCTCTCGACCCTGTAGAAGCGCTCGAACAGGTGAGGCACCAGATCGGCCGAGATGCCGATGCCCTCGTCGGCCACGCTGACCGTAACCGCGGCGCCCTCGCGGCGGGCCCCGATCGCGATGGTGCTGCCCTGGGGGCTGTACTTCGCGGCGTTGCTCACCAGGTTCTGGAGGATCTGCTCGAGGCGCACGGCATCGCCGCGCACGCGCAGGTCCGTGCCGTCCACCGTGCAGCTGAGGGTGTGGCCCACCAGCATCGGGCGGGCCTCCTCGACGATGCGGCGCACCAGGGCGCCGATGTCAACGGGCTTCAGGTCAATCACCAGATGCCCGCTCTCGAGCTGGGCCCCGTCGAGCAGCGCGCCGATCAGGTGGCTCAGGCGGCGGGCTTGCCCGACCACGACCTGGAGCGAGCGCTCGTTGGGCCCGCCGAGGAGCCCCGCCTGCGACAGCCGGCGCTCGAGCAGCTGGGCCTGGCCCAGCAGCGAGGTGAGTGGCGTCTTCAGCTCGTGGGCGGCCACCGAGAGGAAGGTCTCGCGGAGCTGGAGGGCGGCCTCGGCGCGGGCCTGGGCCTCCTCGGCGGCGGCACGGGCGGCCTGCTCGCTGCCGAGCAGGCGCAGGCGCTCCTGCTCGGCCTCCTTGCGCTCGGTGATGTCGGCGACGACCATGCCGACGCCGACCACGGGGCCGCCGCCGACGCGCACGGGGTAGTAGCTCACCAGGGCGTGGCGCAGCCGCCCGCCCGGCACGGGCAGGCTCAGCTCGACCTCGAGCACAGGCTCGCCCGTGGCGAGCACCTGGCGCCAGTGGGACTCGGCCAGCGCGAATACGCGCGGGTACAGCTCGCTCACCTGGCGGCCCAGGTGCTCGGCCGCGGGCCGCCCGTTGAACTCGGCCAGGCGGCGGTTGATCCTGGTGTAGCGGAAGTCGAGGTCCATCACGGCCAGGCCGATCGGCGCCGAGTCGAACACGGTGTCGAGCAGGGCGAGTGCCTCGTCGGCCGCGGCCAGGGCCTCGCGCTCCGCCTCCATCAGGCGGGCCCGCTCGAGGGCCTGGGCGCAGAGGCCGCCCAGGGTCATCAGGAAGGTGCGCTCCTCGTCGCCCAGGCGGGCCGGCGCGCCATAGCTGAAGCCCAGGGCCCCGACCACCTTGGCGTCGAGGGTGAGGGGCAGGGCGACCCAGACGCCGACGCGGTCGGAGGAGAGCGAGCGCGCGAAGGTCGGGTAGCGCTCGGCGAGCTGCTCGAGGCTCGCGATGACCACCGGCTCGGCCCGCAGCACGGCGTCGCTGAGCGGCGAGGGCACCGTGAGGGGGAGCCGCCCCCAGCGCCCGACCACATGCTCGGGGTAGCCGTCGCTCGCGAGGATGGTGAGGGCCTCGCCCGCCGGGTCGAGCAGCGAGACGTGGCCGGCGACGGCGCCCGTCACGTCCCGCGCCGCCTCGACCACCAGGGCCGCCACCCGCTCGGGGGTGAGGGCCCGCGAGAGGGCGGCGGTAATGGTCAGCAGCCGGCTCGAGCGGGCGGCGGCCGCCTCGGCGGCGAGCCGGGCCCGCTCCTGCTCGTGCAACAGCTGCTCGTAGTGCTCGGCAATGTCTCGTTCCTGGGCGCGCGACAGGGGCCTGGGAGCCTGCGACGAAGAGGGCATCCTGGCTTCCTTCCAGACCGGGCAAGATGACGCAAGGGTTCCTCAAGCTAGCAGCAAGAGACGTGCCAGGATGGGCGCGGCCATTGGCCGCGCCCCTGCGTCGCTCCAGGACTTCGACGTCTAGCGCCCCTGGCCCGGCCGCGGGCTGAACTGGCCCGGGCGGGCCGCGTCGCTCTGGGGGAAGGTCGCGACGAGCACGCCGTTCTCGTAGGTGGCGTAGCCCGCCCCGCCGTCCACCGGCATGGGAAGCTCCAGGTCGCGGCTGTAGCCGCCCGCCTGCCACTCCTCCTGATGGACGTCCTTCCAGTCCTTCAGGCGGCCGCGCAGCTCGGCCCTGATCGTGAGGCCGCCGTCCGCGCGCACCTCGACCGTGATGTCCTCCGGCTGCAGGGCGGGCATCAGGGCCGCCACGACCAGCTTGCCGTCGGCGCTGTAGATGTTGACCGGCACCTGGCTCATCCCCACGCTCATGCTCCCTCCTTGCTCAACGCGCATGCCGCTCGAGCGAGCGCCTGACCTCGTCCACGTAGTCGGCCATGTGGTGCAGCTGCGCCGCCGCGGTGCGCAGCAGGCTCCAGCCGCCGCCGGGGCAGGCCCGCTCGCGCGGCTGGGGCTCGTCAACGCTCACATAGATCACCGAGACCGGCCCGGCTGTCAGGGCGTAGGTCTGATCGCGCTCATACGTCTTCATACGGGTGCCTATCTCTCCGTGCGCGCCGCGGGCGCGCGTGTCGCTGCTGGCTTCACAGATGTTTTTAGGTTGGCGTTGGGCGGCCCATACGCCCGCCAGGGCAGGCACGGCGGCTTCGTGGGGTCGCTCGGCCCGGGAGCGGCATTCCGTCAGGGTTGCGCCGCAGTACCAGTTTCGCCAGACGGCCACCGGGGCCGTGCCATGCAGCATTGCACGGGACGTGCCACGGATCAGGGTTGCCCTGTCGGGGGCTCCCCCTCAAAGACGACCTCGACGAGGGGGCTGCCCGCGACCCACGCCTCCAGGCCGAAGCGCTGCGCGCGGAACCAGCTATTGGCGGCCATCACGGCGGCCATGACGCGGCGCCGCTCGCCCGGGTCGTCCACGATCAGCGCCCGCGCCGGCAGATCCGCCGCGGCCCCCTCCTTCACATGGAAGATCAGCCGGGGGTTCAGGCGCAGATTCGCCAGCCAGTCGCGCGGCCCGGGAGTCCCGGTCAGGTAGACCCGCCCCTCGACGAGGAAGTACCAGATCTCGATCCGCCGCGGCCGGCCGCTGCGCCGCCCGGTGGTGGTGATGTCGCAGGTCAGCCCCCGCTCGAGGGCGCGTCGCACCGTCGCATCCATCGCCTCGCTCCTCTCGCTCCAGCCTCTCGCCCAGAGGAAGCATAGCCGGGGACGGGCGCGGGGGCAAGGCGGGCGGCGCGGGGCGGCGCTGGTGCTATACTAGTCGCGGTCTTCGCCTACCCGAGCACGCACAATGTTTTACGCAGTCACCCGGGGCCTGCGCGGCCTCGGTCCGGCCGTCGTCGGCTACCTGATCGCCACGGGCCTGGTCGGCTTCGCGGTGGACGGCGGCATCTACGCCGTCCTGCTCAACCTGTTCCTGCTACGCCTTGGCTACGGGCCGGCCGAGATCGGCCTGGTCAACGCGGCGGGCACCTTCACCTTCGCCCTGGCGAGCCTGCCGGCGGGGCTGCTCGGCGCGCGCTGGGGCAGCAGCCGCCTGATGCTGGGGGGCCTGGGCATGATGCTGGCGGGCGGGGTGCTGCTGCCCCTGGCGGACACCCTGGCCCCCGCCTGGCGGCTGCCCTGGCTGATCGGCTTCATCGTGCTGTCCTACCTGGGGCTGGCAATCTT
Source organism: Chloroflexaceae bacterium (assembly GCA_035327325.1). Classification (GTDB taxonomy): domain Bacteria; phylum Chloroflexota; class Chloroflexia; order Chloroflexales; family Chloroflexaceae; genus CAIWXH01. The sequence continues at coordinate 6,343 of DAOLDO010000237.1, forward strand.
CTTCGTCAACACGGCGCCCTTCCTGATGGCCGCCGTCGCGCCCGCGCGCCGCACCCACGTGGTCGGCCTGCAGACGGCCATGATCTCGCTCTCGGCCTTCGCGGGCAGCCTGGTCGGCGGCCTGCTGCCGCCCCTCTTCGCCCGCCTGACCGGGGCCGACCTGGCCGGGCCGGCGCCCTACCGCTACGCCCTGATCGTCGCGGGCGTGACGGTCGCCGGGGCGATGGTCGCGATCGCCCGCGCGCAGGCCCACGCCCCGCCGCGGCCGGCGCCCGTCGCGGCCGGCTCGCCGTGGACGGGCGGGCTGGTCGGGCCCGTGGTCGGGCTCCTGGCCCTGATCGCCCTGGTACGCATGCTGCAGGTGGCGGGCGTGGCCGCCGTGACCACCTACACCAACGTCTACCTCGACGACGCGCTGCTGGTGCCCACGGCCCTGATCGGGGCGATCATCGCCGCCGGCCGGCTGGTCGGCGCCGGCGCGGCCCTCACCACGGCGGGCCTGACCAGGCGCTTCGGCAACTGGGCGGTGGTCTTCTGGACATCGGTGGTCTCGGCCCTGAGCATCCTGCCGATCGCCCTGGTGCCCCACTGGGGCGCGGCGGCGGCCAGCTTCACCACGGTGGTCGCCCTCTCGTGGGTGCGCTACGCGGCCTCGCTGGTCTACTTCCTCGAGCTGGTGCCCGAGCGGGCGCGGCCCGCCACCGCCGGGGTGCTCGAGATGGCGGCGGGCGTCTGCTTCACCGTGGTGACCTTCGGCGGCGGGCTGATGATCGCCCGCCTCGGCTACGGCAGCCTGTTCCTGGCGGCCGCCGGGCTCACCGCCCTCAGCGCCGCGGCCTTCTGGCTGCTCTTCCGCGGCCGGGCCGCCCTGGCCGAGCCCCAGGCCGCCCCAACGGAGGCCCTATGAGCGACGACCCAATCGCCGCGATCCTGCGCGAGCACCCCGTCATGATCCTGGACGGGGCCATGGCCACCGAGCTCGAGCGCCGCGGCTGCGACCTGCGCGACCCCCTCTGGTCCGCGAAGGTGCTGCTCGAGAACCCCGAGCTGATCCGCGCCGTCCACGCCGACTACTTCGCCGCCGGCGCCGACGTGGCGATCACCGCCAGCTACCAGGCCACCTTCGAGGGCCTGGCCGCCCGCGGCCTCGACCGCGACCAGGCCGCCGAGCTGATGGCGCTTTCGGTGCGCCTGGCCGCCGAGGCCCGCGACGCCTTCTGGGCCGCCCCCGCCCGCCGCGCCGGCCGCCCGCGCCCCCTCGTGGCCGCCTCGGTCGGGCCTTACGGGGCCATGCTCAACGACGGCGCGGAGTACCGGGGCGACTACGGCCTGGGCGAGGACGAGCTGGCGGCCTTCCACCGACCGCGCCTGGCCGCCCTGGCCGCCGCCGGGGCCGACCTGCTCGCCTGCGAGACCATTCCCTCCCTTGAGGAGGCCCGCGCCCTCGCCCGGCTCCTGCCCGAGTTCCCCGGCGTCTGGGCCTGGGTGAGCTTCAGCTGCCGCGACGGCGCCCACACCAGTCACGGCGAGCCGATCGCCGCGTGCGCGGCCTTCCTCGACGCCCACCCCCAGGTGGCCGCCGTGGGCGTCAACTGCACCGCGCCCCAGCACATCGCCGCCCTCGCCGCCGCGGCCCGCGAGGCGACCACCAAGCCCATCGTCATCTACCCAAACTCGGGGGAGACATGGCGGGCTGAGGACGGCGCCTGGGAGGGCGAGGCGTCGCGCGAGGAGTTCGCCCGGCAGGCCCTGGCCTGGCACGCCGCCGGCGCCCGCCTGATCGGCGGCTGCTGCCGCACCACCCCCGAGCACATCGCCGAGCTGGCGGCCGCGCTGCGCCCGTAACCACGGGGGCCCGCGGCGCATCTAAGCGTAGGCACGGTTCATTCCTGCTTTACAGTCTGGTGCCGCCGCAGACCTCACCCCCC
>DAOLDO010000238.1:0-5351 GCA_035327325.1 Chloroflexaceae bacterium
GGCGAGCTCGACGGCGACGGCTACGGCGGCCCGCCCGTGCGCCTGGCCGCCCGCGTCACCATTGACGACGACGGCGTGCTCTTCGACCTGACCGGCTGCGACCCGCAGCGGCGCGCGCCGGTCAACGCGACCTACGCCCAGACCTACGCGGCCTGCGCCTACGTGCTCAAGTGCCTGATCGACCCCGACATCCCCACCAACGCCGGATTCTACCGCCACGTGCGCATGGTCGCCCCCGAGGGCTCGGTGGTGAACTGCGTCGCCCCGGCGCCCGTCGTGGCGGGCTGGGAGACGCACATGCGCCCCACCGACGTGATCCTCCGCGCCCCCGCCGAGGCCCTACCCGAGGCCCTGCCCGCCGGCACCAAGGGCATGATCTGCCACGCCGGCTTCGGCGGGGCGCGCCCCGGCGGGGCCTACGCCTGCTTCCTCGAAACCCTGGGCGGCGGCTACGGGGGCCGCGCCGGGCTCGACGGCCCCGACGCGGTGCAGACCCACGGCCAGAATACCGAGAACGCCCCCGTCGAGGAGACCGAGGCCAACTACCCGGTGCGCATCACGCGCTACGAGCTGGTGGACGACTCGGAGGGCCCCGGCCGCTGGCGCGGCGGCCTCGGCCTGCGCCGCGACTACCACTTCCCCGACCAGGCCGTGACCTTCACCATCCTGGCCGACCGCGACCGCGCCGGCCCCTGGGGGCTGTTCGGCGGCCACGCCGGGCGCCCGGCGGCCTACATCCTCAACCCGGACGGCGAGGCCCGCCCCCTCGGCGCCAAGGCGACCGTGGAGCTGCGGCCCGGCGACACGGTCAGCTACCGCACCTGCGGCGGCGGCGGCTACGGCCCCCCGCGCGAGCGCGACCCCCGCCTCGTCCTGGCCGACGTGCGCGCCGGCAAGGTCAGCCCCGGGCGCGCCCGCGCGGTCTACGGCGTGGCGATCGACCCCGAGCGCCGGGCGGTGGACGACGAGGAGACGGCCCGCCTGCGCGCCGGCGCGGGCCCCGACGGAGCAGCCAGTGGAACGCTCTGAGCCCGTGCACAATGTCCGCTTCCTCTACGACCTCAAGGCGCCAATGCGCGACGGGGTGCGGCTCTCGACCGACGTCTACCTGCCGGAGGGCGGCGGCCAGCGCCCCGCGATCCTGCTGCGCACGCCCTACGAGAGCACCCGCGACCAGCACGTGGACTGGGCGGTCTGGTGGGCGCGCCGCGGCTACGCGGCCGTCGTGCAGGACTGCCGGGGCAAGTTCGAGTCGGAGGGCGAGTTCTACGCCTACCGCGACGACGGGCCCGACGGCCGCGATACCCTGGAGTGGCTCGCGGGCCAGCCCTGGTGCGACGGCAAGATCGGCATGAGCGGCCGCTCGTACGGCGGCATCGTGCAGTGGCAGGCGGCCGCCATGGGCGGCCCGCACCTGACGGCCATGGCGCCCCAGGTGATCATGGGCGACTACTTCGGCGAGTACCACCGGGTCGGGGGCGCAGTGCAGTGGGCGCTCACCGCGCTCGCCGCCGCGACCTTCGCCTCGGCGGTGGCGCTCACCCAGCGGGGCTGCGCCCAGATCTTCGGCAACAGCCGCTTCTACCGCCACCTGCCCCTGATCACCGCCGACGAGGCCCTGATCGGCCGGCCCATCCCCTACTTCCGCGACTGGCTCGAGCATAGCGTCTACGACGACTACTGGCGCGCCCTCGACACCAACGCGCGCCTCGACCAGATCGCCGTCCCCGTCTGCCAGCAGGCCGCCTGGTTCGACCCCTACACCGACGCGATGTTCCGCCTCTGGAACGGCGTGCGCGAGCGGGGCGCTACCGACCTGGCCCGCCGGAGCCAGAAGATCTACGTCGTGCCCTGGACCCACCACATCCCCGAGGGCTCGCGCCTGGGCGACCTCGACTTCGGCCCCGGCGCCTACGTCGACCTCAACCAGGAGGACCTGCGCTGGTTCGACCACTGGCTGAAGGGCCTCGACACCGGGATCATGGACGAGCCGCCGATCAAGCTCTTCGTGATGGGCGCGAACGAGTGGCGCCACGAGCACGAGTGGCCCCTGGCGCGCACCGTCTACACGCCTTTCTACCTGCACAGCGGCGGCAAGGCCAACACGCTCTACGGCGACGGCACGCTCACCCCCGAGCCCCCTGGCGCCGAGCCGGCCGACCGCTACAGCTACGACCCCGAGGACCCCGCGCCGACCCTTGGCGGCAACCACTCGCTCTGGACCCTGATCAAGTTCGCCGCCGAGCCGGTCTACCCCGGCCCGGTCGACCAGCGCCCGATCGAGCGCCGCGACGACGTGCTCTGCTACACCAGCCCGCCGCTAGAGCGCGACCTCGAGGTGACCGGCCCGCTCGCCGTGCTGCTCTACGCGGCCTCGTCGGCCCGCGACACCGACTTCACCGCGAAGCTGGTGGACGTGCACCCGAGCGGGCACGCCATCCTCCTGGCCGAGGGCATCCTGCGCGCGCGCCACAGGGGCGGGATGGACCGCGCCGAGCTGCTGGAGCCCGGCGAGGTGGCCGAGTACCGCATCGCCCTGGCCGCCACAAGCAACCGCTTCCGGCGCGGGCACCGCATCAGGCTGGAGATCTCCAGCTCGAACTTCCCGCGCTTCGACCGCAACTTGAACACCGGCGACGACATCGCCACCGGCACGCGCATGCAGGTCGCCCACCAGACCGTGCTGCACAGCGGGGCCTACCCCTCGCAGATTGTGCTGCCGGTGATCCCGGGGTAAACGCGCCATGGCCTACAGGCTCGGCATCGACATCGGCGGCACCTTCACCGACGCGCTCCTGCTCGACGAGGCGAGCGGCGCGACCCGCATCGCCAAGGTGCCCTCCACGCCCGCCGACCCGTCGCTCGGCTTCCTCGAGGCGGCCCGGCGCATCCTCGCCGAGGCCGGGGTGGCGCCGGCGGAGCTGCGGCTGGTGGTGCACGGCACGACCGTGGCGACCAACACGATCATCGAGGGCAAGGGCGCGCCGGCGGGCCTGCTGACCACCGCGGGCTTCCGCGACATGCTGGAGATCGCCCGGCAGACGCGCCCGGCCCTCTACGACCTGCGCTTCACCAAGCCGCCGCCGCTCGTGCCCCGGCACCGCTGCCACGGCATCCCCGAGCGCCTCGACCACAGGGGTGCGGTGGTCGCGCCGCTGGACGAGGAGGCGGTGCGCGCGGCGGGCGCGGCCCTGCGCGCCGAGGGCGTGGCGGCGGTCGCCGTCTGCTTCCTGCACAGCTACGTCAACGGCGCGCACGAGCGGCGGGCCCGCGAGCTGCTGCGCGAGGTCTTCCCCGAGGCCCAGGTCGCGCTCTCGTCCGAGGTGGCGCCCGAGTTCCGCGAGTACCTGCGGGCCAGCACCACGGTGATCAATGCGACGGTGCAGCCCGTGGCCGCCCGCTACCTGCGCAGCATCGAGGCGCGCCTGCGCGAGGCCGGGGTGCGCGCCGAGCTGCTGGTGATGCAGAGCAGCGGCGGGGTCTTCAGCTTCGCCAGCGGCTGCGAGCGCCCGGTCTTCCTGATCGAGTCCGGGCCGGCGGCCGGCGTGATCGCCGCCGCCCACGTCGGCGCCGGCATCGGCCAGGGCGACCTGATCGCCTTCGACATGGGCGGCACCACGGCCAAGGCCAGCCTGGTCCTGGACGGCCAGCCGGGCGTGACCAAGGAGTTCGAGGTCGGGGCCGTGGCGATGCCTGGCGGCGGCCGCGCCCGCGGGGGCGGCTACCCGATCCGCACGCCGGTGATCGACCTGGTCGAGATCGGCGCGGGCGGCGGCTCGCTCGCCTGGGTGGACGACGGCGGCGTGCTGCGGGTCGGCCCGCGCAGCGCCGGCGCCGACCCGGGGCCGGCCTGCTACGGGCGCGGCGGCGCCGAGCCGACCGTCACCGACGCGAACCTGGTGCTCGGCCGGCTCAGCGCCGACAACTTCCTGGGCGGGGCGATCGCGCTCGACGCCGGGGCCGCCCGCGCCGCCGTGGCGCGCGTGGCCGGCCCGCTCGGCATGGAGGTTGTCGCCGCCGCCCACGCGATCGTCGAGATCGCCAACACGGCCATGGTCGGCGCCCTGCGCCTGGTGACGGTGCAGCGCGGCCACGACCCGCGCGAGCTGGCCATGGTCGCCTTCGGGGGCGCCGGCCCGCTCCACGCCGGGCGCCTCGCCGCCGAGATCGGCTGCCCCGCGCTGGTGGTGCCGCCGAGCCCCGGCACCACCTCGGCCCTGGGCCTGCTCGCCACCGACCTGCGCCACGACTACGCCGCCACGCTGCTCTGCCGCCTCGACGCGGCGGACCCGGCCGCCGTGTCCGCGGCCTTCACCCGCATGGAGGCCGAGGGCCTGACCACCCTCGCCGGCGAGGGCGTTCCCGCCGACGCCGCCCGCTGCCTGCGCCAGCTCGACCTGCGCTACGTCGGCCAGAGCCACGAGCTGACCCTGGCCGTGCCCGACGACGTGGACGAGCTGGGCGCGGCGGCCGCCGCGCGGCTGGCCGCCCGCTTCCACGCCGAGCACGCGCGGGCCTACGGCACCAGCGCCCCCGGCGAGCCGGTCGAGCTGGTGAGCCTGCGCGTCAGCGCCGTGGGCCAGATCGCCCGCCCGCGGCCCCGCGCCCTTGCCGAAGGGGGCCCCGGCCCCAAGCCCGCGCTGCGCGAGCGCCGCCCGGTCTTCTTCGCCGAGGCCGGCGGCTACCAGGAGTGCCCGATCTACGACCGCTACCGGCTCCTGGCCGGGATGCGCCTCGCCGGCCCCGCGGTCGTCGAGGAGCTGGACTCGACCACGGTCATCCACCCCGGCCAGCTCGCCGAGGTGGACGCACAGGGCGCGCTGCGCATCCGGCTGGCCGTGGCGGGGGCGCGCCCGTGAGCCCGCGCGACGCGCCGCCGCTGGACTGGGTCGCCGTGCCCGCCGGGCCCTTCCTGATGGGCGCCGACCCCGCGCCGCCCAGCGCGGAGGACGCCGCACACACGGTCGAGCTGCCCGCGTTCTGGATCGCCCGCGCGCCGGCGACCAACCGCGAGTACGCCGCCTTCGCCGCGGCGACCGGGCGGCGCCCGCCCGCCCACTGGGAGGGCCAGGCGCCGCCGGCCGCGCTGGCCGACCACCCGGTCACCTACGTGGACTGGCACGACGCCGCGGCCTTCTGCGCCTGGGCCGGGGGCCGCCTGCCGAGCGAGGCGGAGTGGGAGCGGGCGGCCCGCGGCGCCGACGGCCGCCCCTACCCCTGGGGCGCAGCCCCGCCCGACCCGCTGCGCTGCAACTTCGGCGGCCAGCTCGGCGCCACCACGCCCGTCGGCCGCTACCCCGCCGGGGCGAGCCCGCACGGGCTGCTCGACGCGGCGGGCAACGTCTGGGAGT
>DAOLDO010000238.1:5451-8239 GCA_035327325.1 Chloroflexaceae bacterium
CCGCACGGGCTGCTCGACGCGGCGGGCAACGTCTGGGAGTGGACGGCCACGCTGCACCGGCCCTACCCCTACCGCCCCGACGACGGGCGCGAGGAGCCCGGGGCGTCGGGCCAGCGCGTGCTGCGCGGCGGCTCGTGCCGCAGCGAGCAGGCCCGCTACCTGCGCTGCGCCTTCCGCAGCCTCAGCTACCCGGCGCGCAGGCGCGACCACATCGGCTTCAGGGTCGCCCGCGACCTGTAGGGTCGGGGCGCGCACGACGACGGACGACAGGAGGTGAGCCCATGCGAGCGACGGCCGACGTGGTGGTGATCGGCGGCGGCTGCGCCGGCGCGAGCGTCGCCTGGCATCTGGCCCGCCGGGGCGCGGGCCGCGTGCTGCTGCTCGAGCGCGGCGCCATCGCCGGGGGCGCCACGGGCTGGTCGAGCGCGATCGTGCGCACCCACTACACCCACGAGGCCCTCGCTCGCATGGCCCTGGCGGCGCGCCGCGTCTTCGAGCACTTCGGCGACGTGGTCGGCGGCGACGCCGGCTTCCAGCGCACGGGCTTCCTGGTGCTGCTCGGCCCGGCCGACGTCGAGGCCGCGGCGGCGAACGTGGCCGCCCACCAGCGCCTCGGCATCGCCAGCGAGCTGCTCAGGCCCGGCCAGTTCGGGCGGCTCGAGCCGCGGCTCAGCCTCGCGGGCGTGGCCGCCGCCGTGTGGGAGCCCGACTCGGGCTACGCCGACCCCCACGGCGCCACCATGGGCTACGCGGCGGCCGCACGCCGCCACGGCGCCGAGCTGCGCCTTGGCGCGGCGGCCCTGGTGATCGGCCGCGACGCCGCGGGCGTGGCCTACGTGGAGACCGACCAGGGCCGCGTGGCGACCCGCGCCGTCGTGGTGGCCGCCGGCTACCGCACCCGCGCGCTCGTCTCTCCACTCGGCGTGGAGGTCCCGCTGACCCCGATCCGCCATGCGATCGCGATCGTGCGCCGCACCGCCGGTTTCGGCCCGCGCCACCCCGTCGTCTCGGACCGCGTGCTGGGCAGCTACTACCGGCCAGAGGGCGCCGAGCTGACTATGATCGGCACCACGGCCGCCCACGAGGGGCGCGAGGACCACGCGGTCGAGGCCGCGCCCGCCCCGACCATGGAGGAGGAGGCGGCCCTGTTCGAGCGCTTCTGCGCCCGCTTCCCCGGCCAGGAGCTGGCCGCCGCCCAGCGCGGCTACACCGGCGTCTACGACTGCACGCCGGACCTCCAGCCCATCCTCGGGCCGACCGCCGTGCCGGGGCTGCACCTGGCCGTGGGCTTCAGCGGCCACGGCTTCAAGCTCAGCCCCGCCGTGGGCGAGCTTGTCGCGCGGGGCGTGCTCGACGGCCCTGCGGCCACGTCCGAGCTCGACCTGTTCCGCCTCGGCCGCTTCGCGGAGGGCCGGCCGATCCGCGCGGCCCACGCCTACAGCGTCGGCACCCTCGGGTGAGAGGTGGGTTCGGCAGATGAGCGACCGGCTTTTTACCGCGAAGCGCACGAAGGGCGCGAAGGTCGAGGGTTCGTCGGTGCTGAGCGCGACCGGCTCGAGCGTACGAGAGGCTCAGAAGAGCACGAGGTAGGAGAGCGTCTATCTCTCCTTCGTGCGCTTCGTGGCCTTCGTGGTAAAGATCGTTAGCCCCTGGGATGTGCGAGAGAAAGGCGCGACCATGAGCGAGCAGGCCGCCGGCGGCGTCGCCGTCTTCAAGGATGTGATGGCCCCGATGCGCGACGGCGTGCGCCTCGCCGCGGACGTCTACCTGCCCGCCGACGGCGCCGAGCTGCGCCCCGGTCGCCACCCGACCATCCTGGCCCGCACCTCCTACGACAAGAGCAGCCAGCGCTACGTCGAGCCGATCGGCCACTCCTTCGCCCGCCGCGGCTACGCCGTGGTGATCCAGGACCTGCGGGGCCGCGCCGCCTCCGAGGGCGTGGGCCAGTACTTCCACACCGCCAACCCCCACGAGGGCACGGACGGCTACGACACCGTCGAGTGGATCGCCGCCCAGCCCTGGTCGAGCGGCCGCGTCGGCACGGTCGGCAGCTCCCACGTGGGCCTGGTGCAGACCCACATGGCGCTCTACCGGCCGCCGCACCTGAGCGCGATCTGGCCCGACGTCAGCCCGATCAACAGCTACGCCCACCAGTCGCGCATGGGCGGCGCCATGCAGCTCCAGATGTTCGGTGCCCTGTTCGTGCATGCCCACGACGCCCCCGAGCTGCGCGGCGACCCCGCCGCCCGCCGCGCCATCGTCGCCGCCATGGGCCGCCTGCGCGAGCTGGTCTATGCGACGCCGTTCAAGCCCGGCCACACGCCCCTGGCCGCCGTGCCCAACCTCGAGCGCACCCTGCTCGACTACTACACCCGCGGCGCCTACGACGAGTACTGGGCGGCCGAGCATAACGACTTCGAGCGCCACTTCACGCGCCACGCCGACGTCCCGGGCACGTACACCGGCGGCTGGTACGACCTCTTCGCCGAGGCCACGCCCCGCTACTACGCGGCGATGGCGGCGCAGAACCGCACCCCCCAGCGCCTGATTATGGGCCCCTGGATGCACACAACGATCCGCTCCGGCCTGACCTACGCGGGCGACGTGGAGTTCGGCCCCGCCTCGGCCTGGGGCCAGGCCCGCTTCAACGCCGAGCAGCTGCGCTGGTTCGACCGCTGGCTGCGCGACGTGCCGACCGGCGTGGAGCACGACCCTCCGGTGCGGATCTTCGTGATGGGCGGCGGCAGCGGGCGGCGCACCGCGGAGGGCCGGCTCGACCACGGCGGGC
>DAOLDO010000239.1:0-8215 GCA_035327325.1 Chloroflexaceae bacterium
ACGCGGGCCGGGGCGCCCTGAACGGCAGCGCCCACGGGGCATGACAACGGGCCGGTCGGCACAGCACAGGCGTCGCCTTAAGGGTTCAAAGGGCGAAGCCCTTGCGCGGGGGGGCGTGGGGGGCCGGCGTGGCCCCCCACAATAAAAGGGGTTGGCAGGGGCACCCCCTGCAAGCAAGGGGTCGGCAGGGGACGCCCCTGCCAGGGCGCCTACTGGAGCAGCGCCTCGATCTCCGCCTTGGCCTCGTCGAGGGCCTCCTGGGGCGTCAGCTGGCCCAGCTTGGCCTGCTCGAGCAGCTGGTTCACGGCGTCCTGCATCTGGGCCTGCTGCTCGATCACCGGGGGCGTGACCAGGGTGTCGAGGGCCTGGAAGACCACCTCGCGCGAGGCGGGCGGGGTCTGGGCCAGCCAGCTGTCGAAGAGGGCCTGGTCGTTGAGCGCCGGCAGCTCCCAGCTCGCGTCCACCCGGATGGTGGCGGCGGTGGGGCTGGAGGTGAAGAACTGGGCCCACTTCCAGGCCGCCTCCTGCTGGTCGCTGGTCGCCGAGACGGCCACGGCGTTGGCGAAGAAGTGGTGGGCCTTCTGGGTGTTGCCGGGCTCCAGCGCGATGTCCCACTCAAAGGGCGCGTCCTGGAAGGCGCCGAACATCCAGATGCCCGTGCGCAGCATGGCGATCTTGCCCTGCTTGAACAGGTCGCCGTCGCTCACCCCGGCCATGTCGGCGTCGGTGGGGGCGATCTGGTGGGTGTTGATCTTGTCAACCATCCAGGTGAGCGACTCGACGCAGCCGGGCTGGTTGATCGTCACCGCGCCGTCGGCGCCGAGCACGCCGCAGCCACTCTGGGCCGCGGTCTTGTAGAACTCCCAGAACTGCACGGGGCTGTAGCTGCCCCAGACGCCGGCGGCGGGGTCGGTGAGCTGCTGGGCGGCCTCCAGCTCGTCCTCCCAGGTCCAGTCGGGGGAGGGGTAGGCCACGCCGGCGGCGTCGAAGAGCTCCTTGTTATAGAAGAGCACGACGTTGGAGAAGCTCTGGGGCAGGCCGTACTGCTTGCCGTCCTGGCTGAAGGCCTGGTAGGCGCGCGGGTAGAAGCGCTCGGCGAAGCCGGGCTCGGCGGCGGCCATGGGCGTCAGGTCGGCGAGGGCGCCCCTGCTGGCGTAGCTGACGAAGTTCTCGTAGTTCAGCTCGAAGACGTCGGGGGCGGTGCCGCCGGCGATCAGGGTCTGGAGCTTGGTGAAGTACTGGTCGAAGGGCGCGGTCTCGACGCTGACCGCGATGCCGGGGTTGGCCTGCTCGAAGGCGGCGACCATCTGGTCGAGCGAGTCGAGGTGGTCGGGCGCGGCCGAGAAGGTGAAGTAGCTGATCTCCACCTGCTCGGCGGCGGGCTGGGCGGCCGGGGCCTCGGCCTGGGCGGCGGGGGCGGTGGTCGGCGCGGCGGCGGGGGCCTGGGGGGCGCCGCAGGCGGCGAGCAGCAGGGCGAGCAGGGCCACGAGCAGGGCGAGCGGGCGCGGCGAGCGGGTGGACATGGGGGCCTCCTGTGAGTCGGCGGGCATCTGTTTGCGGGTCAGCTGGCGCTCGCGGTGTGAGGTGTGAGTCGCTCGCTGGCGCTCGCGGTGTGAGGTGTGAGTCCGCCACGAGCACGGCCGCGAAACATTCACACCTCACACCTCACACCTCGGCTACTTCAGGCCCGAGAGGGCCACGCCGCGGACGAAGGCGCGCTGGGCGGCCAGGTAGACCAGGATGATCGGCAGCACGGTGATCACGGCGCCGGCCATGACCATGCTCCACTCGGTGGTGTAGCGCCCGTGGAGCAGGGCCAGGCCGACGGGCAGGGTCATCAGGCGCTCGTCGCGGGTGATGAACAGGGGCCAGAGGAAGCTGTTCCAGCTGCTCATGGTCGCCAGGACGGCGAGGGTGGCGAGCGAGGGGCCGACCAGGGGCAGGCAGACGTGGCGGAACAGCGTCCAGTGGGAGCCGCCGTCGAGCAGGGCGGCCTCCTCGTACTCGCGGGGCACGCCGAGCATAGCCTGGCGCAGCAGGAAGGTGCCGAAGGCGCTGACCAGGCCGGGGGCGATCAGGCCCTGGTAGGTGTCCACCCAGCCCAGGCGCTGCATCAGGATGAAGAGCGGCGTGATCGTCACCTGCTGCGGCACCATCAGCGTGGCCAGGTAGACGGTGAAGAGGGCGTCGCGCCCGCGCCAGCGCATGCGGGCGAAGGCGTAGGCCGACAGCGCGCTCGTCGCCAGCTGGCCGGCGACGCAGGCGACGGTCACCAGGACGCTGTTGCCGAGCATGCGCAGGAGCGGCACGGTCTCGGCGACGCGGGCGTAGCTCTCGAGGGTGAGCTGGCGCGGCAGGATCTGGGGTGGGATGGTGAGCACCGCGCCGGGCGCCTTGAGCGAGGTGGTGAGCATCCACACGAAGGGCACGACCATGGTCAGCCCGGCGAGCACCAGGGTCGCGTAGCGCAGCGCGATGAGCAGGCCGGCGCGGCGGCGCCCGGGCGCGGGGCGGGCGATGGGAAGCGGGCGGCTGAGGCTACGCATCGGCGGCCCCCCTGCGCTGGGCGCGCAGCTGCACCAGGGTGACGAGGAAGATCAGGGCGAAGATCGCCCACGAGAGCGTGGCCGCGTAGCCCATCTCGCCGTAGCTGAAGGCGTGGCGCACCACCCGCTCGACCAGCACGGTGGTGGCGCCGGCGGGGCCGCCCTGAGTCATCACCCAGACCTGGTCGAAGACCTGGAAGCTGTTGATCAGCGAGATGATCGTCACGAAGAAGGTGGTGGGCGCGAGCAGGGGCAGCGTGATCGAGCGCAGGCGGGCCCATGGGCCGGCGCCGTCGAGGCTGGCGGCCTCGTAGTACTCCTGGGGGATGGCCTGGAGGCCGGCGAGGAAGAGCACCACCACGAAGCCGAGGTCTTTCCAGACGCTGGTGAGCACGATCGCCGGCATCGCCCAGGCCGGGTCGAAGAGCCAGCCGGGCTGGGGCAGGCCGAGGAGGCCGAGCAGGTGGTTGACCAGCCCGTAGCGCGGGTTGAAGAGCCAGCTCCAGAGCAGGGCCACGGCCACCCACGAGGAGACGACCGGCAGGAAGAAGGCCGTGCGGATCGCGCCGATGCCGCGCAGGGGCGCGTTGAGGGCCAGGGCGACGAGCAGGCCCAGCACGAGCACCATGGGCAGGTAGCCGGCGATGAAGGCGAGGGTGTGGCGCAGGGCGGCCCAGAACTCGCGGTCGCCGAGCAGGCGGGCGAAGTTGCCGAGCCCGACGAAGCGCGGTGGGGTCAGCAGGTCCCACTGGAACAGGGTCAGGGCGAGGGAGGCGGCGATGGGCAGCAGGGTGAAGAGCAGCAGCCCGCCCAGGCCCGGGAGCAGGAAGAGGGCGAGCCAGCCGAGCTGCGGCAGCCGGCGGTTACTGGTCATTGCGCGTCCTCCGCGACGCCATAACTTCGTTCACTGAAGTAAAGAAGTTTGAGGGCTAAAAAAAAGCTGGTTCTAGGTGGCCGAGCGGGTGGTGAGCGAGGGGCGCTCCTCGTCGCCCTGGCGGATCGCGGGCTGGAACAGCTCGCCGAGCAGCAGGCTGGCCGCGCCGCGGGCCCAGGCCTCATCGCCCCAGGGCTCGGTCACCACCGCGAGGTCGTCGTCGAGCCCGTCGAAGCAGTGCTCGCGCAGGGCGCGCCGGAACGGCGCCGTGACCAGCTCGCCGGCGCGCACGCCCTCGCCGCTGATGATCACCATGGCCGGGTTGAGCACATTCACCAGGTTGGCGACGGCGAGGCCGAGGGTGCGGCCGGCGGCGGCGAAGATTGACTGGAGGGCCGCGTCGCCGCCGAGGGCGCCGTCCACCGCCTCGTGCACCGCCACCTCGTGGCCCAGGGCCGTGGCGGCCCGCTGGGCGATGGCGATGTCGCTGATCAGGGCCTCCAGGCAGCCCCGCTTGCCGCAGGCGCAGAGGGGGCCGTCGGGCACCACCGTGGTGTGGCCGAACTCGCCGGCGCCGCCGCGGCTGCCGCGGTAGAGCCGGCCGTCGAGCACCATGCCCAGGCCGACCCCGCGCCCGATGCTGATCACCACGAAGTCGGCCACCCCGCGCCCGCTGCCGAACCACTGCTCGGCCGCCGTCAGGGCGTTGACGTCGTTGTCCACGATCACCGGCAGGTCGAGCCGGCCCTCGAGCAGCTGGCCGAAGGGCAGGTTGCGCCAGCCGAAGTAGGTGGCGTGGCGCACCAGGTTGCGGTCGCGGTCAATCACCCCGGCCATGCCCACGCCCACCCCGAAGACCGGCCGCCCGTTCGCCGCGGGGACGAGGGCCCGCACCACCGTCGCCAGCGCGTCGGCGATCTGCTCCGGCGTGTGCCCGGTGACGGGGGCGCTCTCCCGCGCCACCACCGTCGCGTCCAGGTCCGTCAGCACCGCCGTGAGCAGCTCTTCGGTCAGCTTGACCCCGATGGCGTAGCCGGCCTGGGCGTTCAGGGCCAGCAGCACCGGCTTGCGCCCGCCGGTCGAGACCCCCGTGGCCCCCTCGTAGAGCAGCTCGCTCTCGATCAGCTCCGCCGTGATGTCGGAGATCGTCGGCATGCTCAGCCCGGTCCGCTGGGCGATCTCGGTGCGCGAGAGCGCCCCGCCCGCCCTGACCGCGTTCAGCACGAGGGCCTGGTTGATCTCGCGGATCAGCTGCTTGCTGCCAACTCTGATCGGGAGCATAAGCGTAGCCACTAAATTAAGTCAGCGAAGGAACTGGCGCGAGTATACCACACCGCCGCCGTTTGTCAAGCCCCCCGCGACGCGGGATACCGCATGCCCTGCACGCTGTAGTCAACGGTCACAATGCGTAGGGGCGACCCCTGGGGTCGCCCCGCCGCGCCACAATGCGGGCTCTGCGCGCTGCGTACCGTGGGCGTGGTTCCGCCGGGGGACAGGCCCGCGACCTGCCCCTCCGGCGGCGACGTGCATGGCACGAGGACCAGCCAGGGCCTACGCCTCCCGCCAGCCGACCACGGTGCAAACGGTGCTTGAGCCTGGCTGACGCCTTTACGGTGTCGCCGGCGGCTGTACAATAGCCGCATGAGCGCCGACGCGATCATCGCCACATGGAGCCGCCAGGACGTGCTGTTCCTGGCCGGGCTGAGCTTCTTCTTCACGCTCCTCTGGCACCTCCCGGTGGTGGGCCTGCTCTTCTACCCCTTCCGCCTGCTCAACACTTTCGTCCACGAGCTGAGCCACGGCCTCGCCGCCATCCTGACCGGCGGCCAGTTCCTGCGCTTCGTCGTGCACCCGAACCGCGACGGCCTGGCCCTCACCCGCGGGGGCAGCCGCTTCGTCGTGGTCAGCGCCGGCTACCTCGGCCCCGCCGTCTTCGGCGGCGCGCTGATCCTGCTCTCGGCCACCGGCCTCGCGGTGACGACCATCCTGCTGGGCCTGGGCGGCGCGCTGGCCCTGCTCTGCCTCGGCTTTGTGCGCAACCTCTTCGGCTTCACGGCCGGCCTGCTCCTCGCCCTCGGCCTTGGCCTGGCCGGCTGGTACCTCCCCGAGCGACAGGCCACGCTGCTCTTCGCCCTGCTGGCGATGCAGCTGCCGATGGACGCGGTCAACAGCCTGGTTGACCTGATCCGCCTCTCGCTGCGCCCCGCCCGCGGCGGCCAGCTCACCGACGCCCAGGTCATGGCCCGCGACACGCGCATCCCCGCCGTCCTCTGGGCGCTGCTCTGGCTCCTGACCGCCCTCGCCATCGTGGTCCTCACCGTCGCCGTCGCCTTCAGGGACACGTACTTGTTCTGAATGTATTCAGGTAGGGTTGTGCGGCTGGCGCGCCGGCTCCGTCTGTTATACTGCTGGCTATCCGGCGAGCCCGGCTCGCGCCGCCGGCGCGAGCACCGGCACGCGCCATGCTAAACCTGGACGATGTATGAACCATGCCAGCCGCGCCCACGAGGGGCCCGTGAGCGAGCGAGCCCACCCTGTTGTCTTCGTGCATGGGGCCTGGCACGGGGCCTGGTGCTGGGAGGAGCACTTCCTCGACTACTTCGCACGGCGCGGGTACGACGTCCGCGCCCCGGACCTCCGCGCGCACGGTGCCCTCGCGCCGACAGGCGCGCTTCGCGGCTGCCGCATCCGTGACTACGTGGCCGACCTTGCTGCGGCGACCGCGGCCTGCGCCCAGCCGCCCATCCTGATCGGCCACTCGATGGGCGGGCTGGTGGTGCAGAAGTATCTCGAGCGGGGGCAGGCCAGGGCCGCCATCCTGCTCGCGCCGGTGCCCGTGCGCGGCGCCCTCGGCGCGACGCTGCGCACGATCCGCCGGATCCCCAGGCAGTTCGTGAAGGCCAACCTGCAGCTCCGCCTCTACCCGCTGATCGAGACCGAGGAGCTGGCGCGCGAGGCGTTCTTCTCGGCGGATCTGGACCCTGCCCTGGTGCGGAAGTACTTTCAGCGCCTGCAGGATGAGTCATACCTGGCGTTTCTCGACATGGTGGCCTTCAGTCTGCCCAGGCCGGGGCGCGTGCAGGCGCCGGTGCTCGTCCTCGGGGGGGAGCATGATGCGGTCTTCCGCCCCGCCGAGATGAGGGCGACGGCCGCGGCGTACGGTGGCGACGCGGTAATCTTCCCAGGGATGGCCCACGATATGATGCTCGAGCGGGGCTGGCAGCATGTGGCCGACCACTGCCTCGGCTGGCTCGCGGCCCAAGGTCTGTAGCGAGCCTGCGCCCTGTCCCCTCCCAGCCGAGGCGGCCAGCTCTCGCGGCTGCCCGTTGGGCGGCGCCCGAGCAGAAGGAGCATCGAACCAATGATGAGCGCGCGAGAAGCTCTCCAGCACCTCCGCGCGGGCAACCGGCGCTTCGTGGCCGGCGTCCACAGCCAGGGCACCCTGGCGAGCCAGGCCCGCCGCGCTGACCTGATCGTCGGCCAGGAGCCCATGGCGATCATCCTCGGCTGCTCCGACTCGCGCGTGCCGGCCGAGATCATCTTCGACCAGGGCCTCGGCCACCTCTTCGTGATCCGGGTCGCCGGCAACATCGTGGCGCCCTCGCAGATCGCCAGCATCGAGTTCGCCGCCGAGCGCTTCGGCACCAGGCTCGTCGTCGTCCTCGGCCACTCCCGCTGCGGGGCCGTGCTGGCCACCCTCGACGAGCTTGAGCGCCCGAGGGAACGCCGCTCGCCCAACCTCCGCTCGATCGTGGACCGCATCAGGCCGTCGGTCGAGACTCTGCTCGAGAGCGACCTGCGCCGCGACCGCGAGGCCCTGGTCGGGCTCGCCGTCCGCGCCAACATCAGGGCGTCCGCCAACCAGCTGCGCGGCGGCTCGCAGCTCCTCGAGACCCTGATCCAGCGCGACGGGCTCCTCGTGGTCGGCGCCGAGTACGCCCTGGAGACGGGCGAGGTTGATTTCTTCGACGGCGCGCCCCGCTGATCGAGGACGCCCCCCGGCCGTCGTTCTACCCCACGGGGCACGCCCGCCGCGCGCCGTGGAGGCCAGACGATGATCTACCGGCTCCTGATCGACTCGGTCAGCTACAGGTACGACCCCGCGACGGGCGCCTGCGACGAACTGCCCTCAGGCACCAGGCTGCGCGGCGTCTTCACCGCCGGCCTGAGCGAGGGCCTGGGCGACATCCCCTTCCCGCGGCTCGACAACCCGCGGGCGCGTTTCTACTTCACCGAGGCCGGCTGGAAGCGCTACGGGCGCCACGTCTACGCGGCCGCCCGGCGGCGCGGCCACCGCGTCAGGCTGATCCGCCGCAAGAACCCCGCGCCCTCCCAGGTCGTCTACCGCGACCCCTTCCAGGTCGCCGTCCTGCGCGACAGGCGCCGCTGAGCGCCCGGCCCGCCCCTCAGGGCGCCGCCGGCAGCATGCCGATCCGCTGCCCCATCCCGCTCTCGCCGGCCCGGCCGAGGTCGCCCGTCGGCGCCAGCCTGACCTGGCCCTCCTCGGTCAGCACAATCTGGTTGCTCAGGTGAAAGCCCGCCCTGAGGATGCCCCGCCGCGAGGCGTCGTTCCCCAGCTCGTGGCTGATCTCGAACCAGTCGGCCCGCGGCGCCTCGCGGCGCAGGATGGCCTGCAGCAGCCGCGGGTACACCCCCCGACCCCGCCACGCCGGCAGCGTGCTGAAGTCCCACAGGGCGTAGCGGCGGTCCGGGAGGCGGGAGTCTATGTCGACCTCCTCTATCCCCGGGCGCCGCGTGGCGACCCCGCCGTAGGCGACGGGCGCCTCCCCGAGCC